>JBJEND010000032.1:0-4162 GCA_051880015.1 Butyrivibrio sp.
AGTCATTCTTCCAATGTGGACATAAATAAAACGCAGATACTTCCCAATCTTTTTACATTAATTACCGGATTGTTTATTGTTCTTGCCTGTACCGGAATAGCATTTATAGGCAGGATACCATTTATAGCCGGGATTAGCGGTATGATACAGGGAAGACTGAAGGATGTTCTGGGTTTTTTAAGAAGAGTTTCCGTAGATATGCCCCGGAAGGAATATGGGACCGAACCGCCTTCCGGTTCAGCTGATGGCATGGGGCAAATCCCCGTTGCCGAGAATATTGAAAATACTCTTGCCGATAAAATTATCTCCGCCATATTGGTTATTCTGGTAATAGCAGTGGTTATTTTCGGAATATATTTAGGAATAAAACAGCTATACCAATACTATCTGAAACTATATAGAATGGGCCTTGTGGATGAAGAAGAGGTCATCCTTAATAAGGCTTCGGATGTCAAAAAGAAAAAGGTGAATCCCAGGGATTTGGACAAGAGCTACAGCAACCGCAAGGCCCTCAGAAGGATTTACAAAAAAAGAATTAAGGGTAAGTCCGGAAGACGTGAAGATTTTAATAACAAAACACCTTATGAGCAGCGGGAAAAAAGTCTTTCGGAAGGCAATGCAGTCAGTACCGAATTTGTAGATATGTATGAAAAAGCCCGCTACAGCCCCGGAGAAGTTACAAGGGAAGATGTGAAGAAAATGAGCAAAATGATGTGAGAAAATAACAGTGGGACAATAATTTTACGGCTGCGTCTGTACAATACAGACGCAGCCGTTTATCGATTTATTTAAATCCTGTACTTCCGAAGCCGCCATCGCCTCTGACAGTGTCGCTTAATTCCTCCGTCTCCTCATATACTGCAGAGAGAAATGGAGTAATTACAAGCTGGGCTATGCGTTCGCCCGGCTCAACAGTCTGTGGGGTAAGGGAGTGATTGTGCATGGCTACCATGAATTCTCCACGATAATCAGGGTCAACCACGCCTACTTTATTGGCAGGAGCAAGCCCACGTTTGCTTGCCATACCGCTTCGGGGATAGATAAGACCTGCGTAGCCCTCAGGAATTTCCATGGCGAGTCCTGTGTGAAGCATAACTGTTTCTCCCGGATTAATGGTTACCGGGGCATCCAGACACACATACAAATCTGCACCGGCAGCATAATCGGAGCCATATGTGGGAAGAGTAGCGGCAGGGTTTAATTTTTTTACTTTAATATTCATAATACATCCTTTCTTAATGTGCGGGTAGATTAAGTGTCGGGAAATACATATTTGGGCCTGTCAGGCTCCCAGAATACCAGTTCTCCGTTATTTTTCAGGGTTTCCTGAACGAGGATGGCCCTTTGGTTGGACGAACCTCTGAAATAAGCTCCCAAATCCTTTTGTTCTTCAATAAACGGACCGTCCATTATTACATCCGTCAGAGAGAGAATTTCTCTGGTTTCAGGTATGGTATCGGCCATACGTCCCATTATGTCCCTGTCAAAAAGGTATCCTGAGAAAATCCATATGCTTTTGGTATTGCCATATACTTCACGGACTTTTCTAAGCAGTGGAAGTATACCGGACTGATTGGACGGCTCCATGGGTTCTCCCCCAAGAATGGTAAGACCTTTGATATATGACGGAGCCATATAGCTTATGATTTTATCTGTTTCATTCTGCGTAAACAGCTGACCATAGTTAAAATCCCATGCTTCACTGTTAAAACATCCTTTGCATCGGTGGGTACATCCGCTGACAAAAAGAGAAATTCTTATTCCGGGACCATTGGCAGCGTCACATTGTTTTATATCTGCGTAATTCATAATTCCTCCTGATACTGTAAACATTAAAAAGTGGAAGGACCTTACCGGGCCTTCCACATAAAACCGTCGGTTAAATTATATATGAAGAACTCTTGAATTTATTTCTTTGGTCTTACCCACATTCCAGAAATTTTCTCCCAGATAACCGCATGTCCTTCTGGTAACATTCATCTTATTGTGATCTTTGTTATGGCACTGAGGACATTCCCATTCAAGATTATCATTGATAATAATCTCTCCGTCATAGCCGCATACCTGACAGTAGTCGGATTTGGTGTTGAATTCGGCATACTGTATATTGTTGTAAATGAATTTTACCAGTTCTTCTATGGCTGAAAGATTATGTCTCAAATTAGGAATCTCTACATATGAGATAGCACCGCCGGAAGAAATCTCCTGGAACTGACTTTCAAAAGTGAACTTACTGAAAGCGTCTATTTTCTCTCTGACATCTACATGATAAGAGTTGGTATAGTATCCCTTGTCAGTAATATCCGGGATATCACCGAATTTCTTGCGGTCAATTTCAGCAAAACGATAGCACAGTGATTCTGCCGGAGTTCCGTAAAGACCAAAACCTATGCCGGTATTACGTTTCCATGTGTCACAAGCCTCACGAAGTCTTCTCATAATCTTAAGGGCAAATTCTGTTCCCTTAGGGTCTGTGTGGCTGACACCGGTCATTAATTTGGTAACCTCGTACAAGCCGATATATCCAAGAGAAATAGTTGAATATCCTCCATGAAGAAGGGCATCTATGGTCTGTCCCGGTTCAAGTCTTGCAATGGCACCATACTGCCAGTGTATAGGACTTACATCTGAAAGTGTTCCCTCCAGGGCTTTATGTCTGCACATCAAAGCTTCAAAGCAAAGTGAAAGTCTTTCTTCCATAAGCTCCCAGAAATATTCTTCATTACCCTGGGCAATAATGCCTATCTGAGGAAGATTGAGGCTGACTACACCCTGGTTAAAACGACCTTCCCATTTATAATTGCCGTTTTCGTCCTTCCACGGACTTAAGAAAGAACGGCATCCCATGCAGCTGAATACTTCACCCTCGTAGTTCTCCCGCATTTTCTTGGCAGAAATATAATCGGGGTACATTCTCTTAGAGGAGCATTCAACGGCGAGGCGGGTTAAATAGTCATATTTGCCGCCGTTTAAGCAGTTATGCTCGTCCAGAACATATATAAGCTTCGGGAAAGCCGGAGTTACATACACACCGGATTTATTCTTAATGCCCTGAAGACGCTGTTTTAATATCTCTTCTATAATAAGGGCATTTTCTTCAATATAAGGATCATCCTCCCTAAGATTGAGGAAGAGTGTAACGAAAGGAGACTGTCCGTTGGTAGTCATTAAAGTATTAATCTGGTACTGGATTGTCTGGACGCCTGCCTTCAGTTCATCCTTCATACGGTCAGTAGCGATTCGCTCTATTTCTTCGGCTGAAAGCAGATTGCCGAAGGTATCTGTATAATGTTTTAAGAATTTATCCTTGGTCTTTCTAAGGTATTTGCCCAGATGCCTGATATCTACGGACTGTCCACCGTACTGGCTGCTGGCAACAGCGGCAATAATCTGGGTCATAACCGTACAGGCTACCTGGAAACTCTTGGGGCTTTCAATAAGCTTACCGTTCATAACGGTTCCGTTATCCAGCATATCTCCTATATTAATAAGGCAGCAGTTAAAAATTGACTGTACAAAATAATCTGCGTCATGAAAATGTAAAATTCCTTCTTCATGGGCCTTGGAAATCTTCTCAGGGAGAAGAAGTCTCTTTGTAAGGTCTCTGGAAACCTCACCGGCAATTAAGTCACGCTGGGTTGATGCAACTGCCGCATTTTTGTTGGAATTTTCCTCCATGGCATACTTGTTGGTCTGCTGAATAAGGCCTAAGATGGACTCATCCGTTGTATTGGATTTACGCACCATTTCACGCTGATAGCGGTAGATGATATATGTCTTGGCAAGAACAAATTTGCGTTCTGCCATTAATTTCTGCTCAATGATATCCTGTATCTCTTCAACCTGAAGAGTTGTGGCACCAAGTTTCTCAATGGAACTCACAATGCCGTGAATCTTCTCGTCGGAAATCCTTTCCCCCAAGGGCACTTCGTCATTAGCTTTATGAATGGCAATAATTATCTTATTGCGGTCATAAGTAACCTCTCTGCCGTCTCTCTTAATTACTTTCATTATTTCATCCTCCATAATACTGCGGTTGTTCAACCTACGAGAGTGATTATAACACCATATTATATATCTGTCCACTAAATATTGGGAAAGTTCTTAAAAAAATACAATAAAAAACACAAGATGTTGTGGTTAATGTAACGAATCCGCACAG
>JBJEND010000032.1:4262-19910 GCA_051880015.1 Butyrivibrio sp.
CGGATTCGTTGCCTGCTCGCCCGCCATAGCGAAGCGATACAAATGCGGGCGATACCCGTTGTAACGAATCCGCACAGCGGATTCGTTGCCTGCTCGCCCGCCATAGCGAAGCGATACAAATGCGGGCGATACAACGGGTATCCTTTCACAATTATTCCGTCAATAAACATAAAACTGTCACAAATTAATTGTAGGATGAATATGTACAGAATAATAAGGAGGATAGCCAAATGAGCAATACTGTTTTCAACAGATATGAGCAGAAGTTTATGGTAAACCATGAAGCATATGAAATGCTTACGGAACAGCTCAGACAGTATACCGTTCCAGATGAACACAGCCGGGACGGCGGATTTTACAGTATATGCAATATATATTATGATACTGATGACGATTATCTTATCCGTAAATCTGTTGAGAGTCCCGTTTATAAGGAAAAATTAAGACTGCGTGCCTATGGAAGACCTGATGAGGATTCTGAAGCATTCATAGAAATCAAGAAAAAATTCAAAGGCAATGTCAACAAAAGACGAATAATACTTCCTCTGCATGAGGCTGTGGATTATCTGGACAGAGACATACTGCCTGACAGTATAGACAGTAATTCACAGATTTTCAGGGAAATAGATTATATGAAACGGATGAGAAGACTTGTGCCCAAGGTATATATTTTCTATAACCGACGTGCTTTTTACGGAATAGAAGACAGTGACTTAAGAATTACATTTGATACAGATATCCTGGCAAGAAGGACAGACCTGAATCTTATGTCCCAGCCCAAAGGCAGGCCCATTCTTAAAGAAGGGTATCATCTCATGGAGATTAAAGTGTCTAAAGCTGTGCCGTTGTGGCTGTCGGACCTTTTGTCCGAACACGGACTGTATAAAACTTCTTTTTCAAAATACGGCACCGAATATATGGCATATCTGCAAAATATAATTAAAAAAGGAGACAGAGTAATATGTTTGAATCAATCCTCACAACAAGTGAAACCACAATATCAGCAGGCCCTGCAATAATAATTATGTTTGAAGCCTTTGTTCTGGGAGTTGCAATAGCCTTCTGCTATATTTTTTCCCAGAAAAACGGAACCTATTCCAAAGAATACATAGTGACTATTTCTGTTCTTCCTGCAATAGTAGCATTGATTATAATGCTGGTGGGAAGCAGTGTGGCGAGAGCCCTTTCCCTTGCAGGAGCCTTTGCCCTTGTACGTTTCAGGAGTGCACAGGGAACTGCCAAGGAAATTGCATTTGTATTTTTTGCCATGGCGGTGGGTCTGGCATCAGGACTGGGATTTGTTTTTTTCGCACCCGTTGCCACAGCAGTAATATGTGTATGCCTCATTATTGTATGCAAAACTCCTTTCGGAGAGAAAAAAAGCCATGAAAAGCTGCTGAAAATCACCATTCCCGAGGATTTGAATTACACAGGAATTTTTGACGATTTATTTAAGGAATATACCGGGGAATGTGTTTTAAAACAGGTAAGAACCACCAATATGGGTACTTTATATGAGCTTTCATATTATGTAATTCTTAAAGACGGAGTAGATGAGAAAAAATTTATTGACTCCATAAGGTGCCGAAACGGTAATCTGAATATTTCCCTGGGAATGCTTCCTGATAAAAACGAAGTGGCACTTTAAACTTGATGTTTCCCTCCCGTGGTAGTATAATATTCGAAAACGGAGCTTATGCGGAATAGGAGGAATTCGTATGAAGAATAAAAAAGTACCGGGAGGAGCTGTCGCAGGCAGCGTGGTCATCTCATTGCTGATTGCGGTTATGCTGGCGTATACGGCATTTATATTTGTGGTGAATCGTATTTTTACGGAAAACTTCATTAGGGAAACCATAAGTAATGTAAGAATTGAACAGATTGAAATACCAATCACTGTTGATGGTAAGACTTACAATAACATTTCAGAAGCGGTAGTGGATAAACTGAACGAGAATAACGAGGATGTTCAGGTTACGGACGAGGATGTGCAGAAGTTTTTTGATGAGTCCGGCATTGACGATATACTCAGCGAGAAGCTGAATATGGGTCTGGAGGCCATTATGAATGGTGAGGAAGCCACACTTCTTACCAAACAGGAAATAATGGATTTTGTAGAAGAGAACGAAGAGCTGGTTGAGGAAACACTCAAGGTTGAGATAACAGAAGAGCAGAAAGCAAAACTTGAAGAAAAACTTGAGGAAAATGATATTGAGGAGGTATTTACCACCAAAACAATTACCAATACCATATATGAAACGGAGCTTAACCCCATTGCAGTTGTCATAAAAGGCTTCAGAACCTTTTTCTCAGTGGGAATGATAGTTGGCGGATACATAGTTGTAGTACTCCTTTGGGTTGGAATTTTCTTCCTTAACAAACGTCAGGCATGGTATGCAGGCCCATACTTTGGAATTCCTGCCATAGTTGTTGGTGCAGAAATATCCGTTACTGCCCTTGCAGTTAAGATTATAGGAAATATCATTGCCAAAGATGTTGAGAAATACATTAAACCGGAGCTGTTTACTTCACTGGCAATGCTTTTACTCATTGTAGGAGTAATACATCTGGTGGTAGGTATTGCAGTTACGGTGGCATCCTTCACTGTCAAGAAGAACCTTCGTAAAAAAGATACGGAAGAAGCAGAGATGACATGTTATACCTAAAAGAAAATGCACTGGATGTAGATACTTACCTGTTTCTCAGACAACAGGTGGACTGGCCAAAGCTTACAAGATATCAGGCAGAATGTGCCGTAAGCAACTGTCTTTTTAATGTTTGTGCCTATCAGGATGACAGGCCTGTGGGTATGGGAAGAGTTGTGGGGGATGGTGCAGTAATCTCCTATATACAGGATCTGGTAGTAGTGCCGGATGCCCAGGGACAGCATATAGGAAGCATGGTTTTAACCAGACTTAAACAATATGTGGAAAGTATTACGAAACCGGGAAGCCGTATGATGCTGTGTCTCATGTGTGCCAAGGGCAGGGAGAATTTCTATCTGGAGCACGGGTTTATTGCAAGACCTACAGACAGTCTGGGGCCGGGGATGATTATTTATATTGACGGATAAAGTATCCGGGACTGATTTATCAGTCCCGGATTATTTTATTGCATATCTTTAATTATACTGCTTACAAGGCGTACCATGGTTTCCCCGGATTTTTTAGCTATGGCTCCCACTTCTTCATGGGACAGTAAGAAAGTACTAAGCCCCGCAGCCTTATTGGTAATAAGAGAAATGCCAAGAGTGTTCATGCCGCAGTGTCTCGCCACGATTGCCTCAGGGACAGTGGACATTCCTGCCGCATCAGCCCCCAGCATCTTAACAGCCTGTATTTCTGCCGGAGTTTCATATTGTGGGCCTCTGAAATAGCAGTAAACTCCTGATTCAACCGGTATTCCGAGACTGTCAGCAGTATCCTCCGCCAGCCTTAGCAGTTCCGGTGAATACACGCGGGTCATATCAGGAAAACGGGGTCCGAATTCATCCAGATTACCTCCCCTTAAAGGAGAAGGACACATAAAACTTAAATGGTCCCGGATAAGCATTATACTTCCGGGGGTAAGATTATCACCTATACCTCCTGCGGCATTGGTTACAATGAGGTTCTTAACTCCTATACGGGCAAATACCCTTATGGGAAGTGTGACAATATCCATGTCATGCCCCTCATAATAATGGAAACGTCCGTTCATAACTATAACATCCCGGTTCTGTATCTTTCCTGCAATCAGTTCCCCTGCATGACCGGCAACTGTGGAAGCTTTAAAGTGGGGAATATCCCCATATTTAAGAATGACCGGATTCTGTATGGATTCTGCCAGGGTACCAAGACCGGAGCCTAAAATAACGGCTGTTTCCGGTATATGGTTTATGCGGGAGCGGATATAAGCGGCTGCCTCATCTATCATATTAATATATTCTTCTGCCAAATGTTCCTCCATTCCGCCGGCAAAGCGGCAAAGTTTATAGTACAATTATAAAATATCGATGCAGTAAATGCAACTTTACACCGAAAGTTAATAATGATATAATTCCATAAAATACTAAAAATATTATTCCGCATTGCGGAAAATGGGTTAGGGAGGAAAAATAATGCTTATTTGCGATGATTTGGTGAAGGTTTACCGTTCCTGCGTCGCTGTTGACCATGTTAATATGCGTCTGGAAGAGGGAAAAATATATGCTATGTTAGGTCCCAACGGCAGTGGTAAAACAACACTGATGAAAATGATTATGGGGTTAATATGCCCTACACAGGGTGTCATTAGCATTAATGGCGTACCTATGACAGAAAGGGACAAGGCAGATATTACATACATGCCTACGGAGAACTACTTTTATTCATATATGACAATCAGGGATATAGTTCAGTTCTACAAAGATTTTTATAAGAATTTCAATGAAGCTCATTTTTATGATTTGCTGGGTAAAATGGGACTTTCTTTTAATGACAAGGTTAAGAACATGTCTACCGGTATGCTGGCCAAGCTTAAGGTGGCAATAGCCCTTGCCAGACATTCCAAGATTACCATGCTGGATGAACCTTTAAACGGAATTGATATTCTGGCCAGGGAAGTAATTATCCGTGCAATTGTTGATAATATAGACGGTGAACGTACCTTCGTCATATCCAGTCATCTTGTGGATGAACTGGAACAGGTGGTAAACGGTGCATTGTTTATGAAAAACGGTAAACTGGTTCTTGCCGGTGACGCCAATAAACTTCGTGAGACCAACCATAAATCACTGGTTGAATTATATAAAGATGTATACGGATGGGGAGTCCCATATAACCAGCCAATGTACGGAATGCCCAATGGTCAGCCAATGTACGGAATGCCCAACGGCCAGCCGGATTACAGCCGATACAGTAATCCATACAGTGAGGCGGTACAGCCTGAAGGTCAGAACATTAACCAGCCTTCTGAATCCACAGATAACAAGGGAGGTATGTAAGCTATGTTACGTCTAATGAAATACGAATACCGTAAGGATTTACCTTTATATATTATTATTGTAAGTATCATTATGGCACTGACGGCCTATCTGGCATTCAGTATCAAGACGGAGAGTGAAGTCAATCTGGCAATCAGCAGTATTCTGTTTGTGCTTGGGGGATTTGGGGCAGTATTTTTTATAATGGTAATAGGTGTTATATCATATGCCAGGGAAATTAATTCCAAATCCAGCTTCATGACATTTATGACTCCCCTTAACACCTTTGAAATTGTAGGTACAAAATATCTTACACTGCTTCTTACAACTGTTGTGGCAACATTACTTTATGTGGGAGGTGCATATCTTAACATAATATTATTAGGTATCCAGTTTGATGAGATTAATGATATTAAAGAAACGCTGGACTTTATTCTGATAATGTTTGATACCAGTGTTGCAGAACTGATGGCTTCCCTTGCGGTAGTTCTTTTTACCATATGGCTGAATATCCTGCTTACAGTCAGCTACTCATATCTGGCTGTAACATTAAGCTCAACAATTCTTGCCAACAGAAGGGGAAAAGGATGGCTCGCCGTGGGACTGTTTGTTGCAATACTTATTGCGTCCAATATAATATCCAATTACATACCTACATTTGATTTCGGAACCTCCATGATGGAGATGCTTTTATCTAACTGGCTTATATATGCCTTCCATATATTACTTATTATAGGAACTTATTTCGGAGTATCAATTCTCCTCAAAAAGAAGGTTAGTCTGTAATTCATGGGTGGAAGGTTTATGCCGGATTGACATTTCTTTAACAAATTGATAAAATAAATTCCGGATAGGATTCTTTGTAAAAGAAATATAACGGAGGCGCAATAAATGGACAGAAATGAAATTTCAATGGCTGTTATTAAGCGTCTGCCAAGATATTACAGATATCTGGAGGAACTGCTTGACAATGGAGTTGAAAGAATCTCCTCTAATGAGTTAAGCGTAAGAATGAATGTCACTGCATCCCAGATTCGTCAGGATTTGAATAATTTCGGCGGTTTCGGTCAGCAGGGTTACGGATATAATGTTGAGTATCTCCATAAGGAAATTGCCAGAATACTGGGAATAGATAAGACCCACAGTATGATTATTGTAGGTGCAGGTAATCTGGGGAGAGCCATTGCCAACTATGCCAACTTTGAGAAAAGAGGCTTTGTAGTAAAGGGAATGTTTGACTGCAACCCAAAGCTGGTAGGTGATACCTGCAGGGGAGTAAGCGTAATGCCCATGGAGGATATGCCGGAATTTATACGAAGAAATAATATTGATATTCTTGCCCTTACCATACCAAAGACCAGTGCCAATGACGTTGCAGGAATTGCAGTGGAGGCAGGAATAAAAGGAATATGGAATTTTGCCCATATGGATCTGAATGTGCCGGAAGGCGTGGTAGTGGAAAATGTCCATTTGTCCGAAAGTCTTATGACACTGTCATATAATCTTGGCGATATATAATATCGGAGTAAGGAGGCATTAAAGTGGCAATTACAATAGATGAAGTCAAAAAAAATGTTGCATATAAACATCTTCCTATTGTAATTTTGGATGAACGCTGGCATCAGCTTTTTCCCGAACCGGAAAAAACTCCGGAAATCCGTAATCTGGAAAAACAGCTTGGCGAACTCTTAAAACGTCAGGGAAGAATTACCAATGATATTAAGAATGTCAAAAAAATAAAAAACAATCTCATGCAGGAGATTATTAACAATGCCGACAATACAGCACTTTCAGAAAATAAACGGCAGAAGCTCATGAGTCGTAATCAGAAGCTGGTGCTGGAGGCTAATGAGAAGCTGGAACAGTTTGAGCAGGAGGAACTTGAACTTCCTGAACGGATACGCCTGTGTAATCTTGCGCTGGTTATAGAAGGTGTTCAGGTCTGTTACAATAGAATACATCAGAATTATGAAGATATCCAGCTTTTGGGAAAATGGATAAACGAGGTTCGAATAGAATTAAAGAAAAAAGTTTTGATTAAACAGGATAAAGAAATTAAAAATGCGGAAATCTATTCATATATGCACGATTTACTTGGTTCTGAGATGATGGAAGTATTTGATTCTAAAACGGTATCAGCCCCGAAGGATTCAGAGGGCAGGTGAACTAAAGCCGGGCGGTGCCGCCCGGCTTTTTTATACAATATGAAAGGTAATGGTCTGAATATGAAATTTGCTGTTGACAAGGCAATGTCAAAATTTGTGGATGAATACAGTATTCACCGTATGGGAGTTCCGGAAGCCGTACTTATGGAGAGAGCGGCACTGGCTGTTGCCGGTAAGGTGGCAGAGGCGGCAGTGGCTTTTGACAGGGATGTGCGTATAGGAGCGGTATGCGGATGCGGCAATAACGGTGCCGACGGGATAGCGGCTGCAAGAATTCTTACATGGCAGGGGCTTCCGGTGGAAATAATAATTGCCGGAGATGAAAGCCATGCTACGGATATGTTCAGAATGCAGAAGGAAATTGCCATTAAATCAGGTTTGTCCTTCGGTAACCTTTCCGAAATACCGGAATACGATATATTAGTGGATGCCTTATTCGGTGTGGGACTTTCAAGAGGCATAGAGGGACGTTACGGTCAGATAATAAATGCCATGAATGAAGGCAATAATTATATTGTAAGTGTGGACATCCCGTCGGGAGTGGACTGCACAACGGGACAGATTATGAATACGGCAATACGGGCCGATTCCACAGTTACCTTCGGATATCATAAAGCGGGAATGCTTCTGTATCCCGGAAGGGAATATGCCGGAGAAGTTACAGTGGCAGATATAGGCTTCTGCCCCAAGGCCTTAGGCGAAATTAATCCAGTAAGATATTTTGTCACGGAAGACATAAAAAGAATTCCGTCCCGGAAGGAATATTCCAACAAGGGAACTTATTTAAGGACACTGGTTATAGCAGGAAGCCGGGATATGAGCGGAGCTGCATATCTTTCCGGAGCTGCCGCTTACAGATGCGGAGCCGGACTGGTGGAAATTTTTTCTTACAAAAGTAATACTGATATTCTGAAGAAACTTCTCCCGGAGGCCATAGTAACCGGTTATGATGAGGAAAATGCCATAAGACTGCTGGGGGATAAGTTGAATAAGGCCGATATAGTGATTCTCGGACCGGGACTGTCAACGGATACTACTGCAGAAGCCATAGTGAAGTTTACCCTGGAGAATTTTTCGGGACCGTTGATTATTGATGCGGATGGGCTTAATATTATATCCCGTAACACACAGGTATTGAAAAGCTGTGACGCTGCTGTTATAATTACTCCACATATCGGAGAAATGTCAAGACTTACCGGATGTACCAAAGATGAAATACTGTCCAATACGGTAAAGGCGGCAAAAGATTTTGCAAAAGAATACGGAGTGGTCTGTGTGCTTAAGGATGCTGCCACGGTAGTTGCAGAGCCTGAATCCAAAAGAATATATATTAATACCTCAGGATGCTCCGCCATGTCAAAGGCAGGCTGCGGAGATGTGCTGACAGGGGTTATAGGTGCCATGCTGGCATTGAAGCTGGAACCCTTTTCTGCCGCATCAATGGGAGTATATGTGCATGGAATTGCAGGAGAATGTGCCACAGATGAGGTAAGCAGCCATTCCCTGATGGCATCGGATATGCTGAAGGAATTTGGCAGAATTCTCCCGGATTGATATTGATAAAAAGGAAGGCAAATACATGGAAGAATTTACCAGAACATATTCACTTATACATCTGGATTCGATTTATCATAATATAGATATGGTTAAGAAGCAGGTGGGAACAGATACTAAAATTCTCGCCATAGTTAAAGCCAATGCCTACGGACATGGAGCAGTCAGGGTGGCGAAGGCTGTCAGGGACAGAGTGTACGGTTTTGCCGTGGCAACGGTTAAGGAGGCTTTGGAGTTACGCCATAACGGAATAGATAATTTCATACTTATTCTGGGTTATGCCTGTAAGGCTGAATATGAAACCATGATACGCAATAACATAACCTTTGCCCTTCTTTCCGAAGAAATGGCCCGGGACATATCGGAGTGTGCCGAAAGACTTAATATGACAGCGGAATGTCACATTAAGATTAACACAGGAATGAACCGTATAGGCTTTCCCGTTAATGATGACACCGTAAGCAGCATAGAGAAGATATGCAAAATGCCTAATTTGAATTGCGAGGGTATTTTTATGCACTTTGCCACTGCTGACGAAAATGATAAAACTTTTTCAAGACAGCAGTTTGATTTGTTTATGCAGCTTATTAACAGGCTTGAGGACAGGGGAATTACCTTTGCAATAAAGCATTGTGCCAACAGTGCGGCAATAATTGATATGCCGGAATATCGTCTTGACATGGTAAGAGAGGGAATAGTTTTGTATGGACTTATGCCTTCTGAGGAAGTGAGCCGGACTCTTGAATTTAAGCCGGCAATGGAGATAAAAAGCCATGTTATTTTTGTTAAGGAGCTTCCTGCCGGTGAGGGAATCAGTTACGGAAGAACATATGTAACCCCCCGGACAATGAGAGTTGCCACTGTGGCAATCGGATATGCCGACGGATATCCCAGAGCCCTTTCCTCTAAAGGGTATGTATTAATCCATGGCAAAAAAGCTCCCATACTGGGCAGAGTGTGTATGGATCAGATGATGGTGGATGTTTCTGACATTCCTGAAACCAAAGTTGAGGATGTGGTGACAATAGTGGGTACTGACGGGGAGGCTTCCATTACGGTGGATGAACTGGCTGCCATATCCGGACGTTTTAACTATGAATTTGTCTGCGACGTTTCCGAACGGGTGGAAAGAAAATACGTTCTTTAGAATCTTCCCTGAAAGATTCTTTTTAATAAAATTGAATAAACACACGAAAATTCAGAAATAATATTGATAAAATCAATAAATGGAGTGTGTTTTATCGTGATTATTAGAAGAGGAGATATCTTTTACGCGGATTTAAGACCTGTTGTGGGTTCCGAACAGGGCGGAGTCAGACCGGTTCTGATAGTACAGAATGATACCGGTAACAAACACAGCCCTACGGTTATTATTGCCGCCATAACATCTAAGATGACCAAGGCGCAGCTTCCTACCCATGTTAAGATTGACTCTAATAAATACGATATGATAAAGGATTCGGTTATTTTACTGGAACAGTTAAGAACGATAGATAAAACAAGATTGAAAGACAAAGTCTGTCATCTGGATAATGAAATTATCCTCAAGGTGAACAAAGCGTTGCTTACCAGTCTGGAGATACTCCGTACATAGGAATGGTAAGCGGATTAGACGGAAAGGAAAATTATGGAACAATTATATGCAGGTATAGCCTTATTCGTGTTATTCCTGTTAGTGGATGTGATTTTATACACATTCAAATCAGCAGTTGATAATATCAACGAAAGCGAAATTGAGAAAAAAGCGGAAGAGGGAAACATTAAGGCTGTAAGACTTAAGAAACGTCTGAACAGCTTTTCAAAATTCGGAGACACTCTTGATATTGTAGTATTTATAACCAACCTTGTATCAGGAGCGTACATATTGAATGTTATACGAAGCGTAATTAACAGAAAAATGGAAAACGAGAGCGTATGGGTTCCGTTTATTGTAGGAACGATAATGCTGATTGTTCTGGTGGTTTTCGGTGTACTTATACCCAAAAAATGCGGAAAACGCAATGCAGAAAAATCAGCCATGAATCTTTGCGGTTTTGTAAACGGAGTAATTGTCATGCTTACACCTGTTACCGGTGCTGTTACTCTGGTGTCACATTTGATTTTGAGAATTTTTGGAATTAATCCCAATGAAAATAAAGAAAACGTAACAGAAGAAGAAATTATCACCATGGTAAATGAAGGACAGGAGCAGGGAGTCCTTGAGGCAAGTGAGGCCGAAATGATTACCAATATATTTGAGCTGGGAGACAAGAATGCAGGGGATATTATGACACACCGTTCTTCAATCGTAGCTCTGGACTGTCATATGACCCTTGAGGAAGTCATCCAAAGCCAGAAGGATGGTAATTATTCAAGATTTCCTGTGTTTGACGGTGATATTGACAATATAACGGGAACTCTTCACATAAGGGATGCCCTTATTTTGTACAGTAATATTCCCAACCGTAAAAAACAGATAGCAAAACTGAAAGGACTTATGCGTCCTGCCTATTTTGTACCTGAGAGCAGAAATATAGATGACCTTCTGAAGGAGATGCAGTCTGAAAAAGTTCATATGGGCATTGTTGTGGACGAGTACGGACAAACCGCAGGCGTTATCAGTATGGAGGACATAATAGAAGAAATAGTGGGTAATATTCTGGATGAATATGATGACGAAGAAACAGAGATAGAGCTTTCCGAAGATGATACCTATGTTGTGGACGGACTCACAAGGCTTGAGGATCTGGATAAGCTTTTAGGCGTGGAGATAAGAAGTGATGAGTTTGATACCCTCAACGGTTTTCTTATTTCCAGACTTCACCGCATTCCGGAAGAAAATGAAACGGAAACTGTTAATGAATTCGGATTCATATTTACAATACTTGAAGTGTCCCAGAATGTTGTCCGTAAGGTAGAAATCAAAAAAGAATCCAAGGAAGAGAATGAGGATGATAAGAGTTTGGAATCTTAAAAATAATATTCCTGTTATATATGAGGAAGTACCGGGAATGAAGTCCACTTCCTTTGGCATATTCGTTAAAATGGGCTCATCCCTTGAAGATAAATCCAATAACGGTATTTCCCATGTTATTGAGCATATGCTGTTTAAAGGAACCGGGAAACATGATGTAAAAGAGCTTGCGGATATTATGAGCGACCTGGGTGGGACCATAAATGCCTATACTGCCAAGGAGGTAACCTCTTTTTACGGAAGGGTGCTTAATGAGGATTTGGACAGGTCCATGGAGCTTATGGCAGAAATGCTTTTTGAGTCCTCCTTTGATGATAAAGAGCTTTCCAAAGAAAAACACGTTATATTGGATGAAATAGATTTGTATGAAGATTCTCCGGAGGATTTGTGCCATGAACTGCTTCAGAAAAAAATATGGCATAGTTCCCCGTATGGGTATATAATTTCAGGCAGCCGAAGGAATGTGCGTTCTTTTTCAAAGCAGCAGATAAGGGATACCTGGAAGCTTAATTATACGGCGGAGAATATGGTTATTTCCATTGCGGGAGGAATACAATTCAAGGATGCCTGCACCATTGCGGAAAAATATTTTCAAGATGTGCCGTCGGGTTCCGGGACAGTGTACCCCCTTCCGGAATACAGGCAGAGTTTTCTGTTTAAATATAAGGATACGGAACAGGTGCATATGAATATTGCCTTTGACAATGTATCTGCCTCTGACATAAAAAGATTTCCCATGAGTATTATCAATGCTGCACTGGGCGGCAATCTCAATGCCCGGCTTTTCCAAAAAATCCGGGAAGAAATGGGACTTACATACAGCATATATTCCTACAGCAGTTCTTTTAATACGGCCGGACTGTTCCATATATACGCTTCCATGAATCCCTCACAGGTTCATAAGGTACTAACCGGTATTTATGAGGTGCTGGAAGAATTCAGAAGCAAGGGAATGACAGAGGGAGAGCTGGAAAGAGTGAAAAAACAGCTTCGCACCGAAATTGTTCTTTCCGGTGAATCGGCTACGGCCAAAATGAATTCCAATGCCAAATCCTATATGGTATTGGGACGGGTGGAGGATATGGATGAAACTCTTTCCAAAATGGATGAAGTTACCGTAGAGGACATTAATACCTGTCTGGAGGAATATTTTGACCCGGATGACTGCAGTATGGCAGTTATAGGTGATTTATCGGATGATGATATTAAGGCTCTGAGAAAAATATGGAGCCATAAAAAGCCGGATACGGCAGATAGGAGAATAAAATGAGCAATTACAGAGTAGAAACAAAATGTATCCAGAGCGGATACACACCCAAAAAAGGAGAGCCCAGGGTACTGCCCATTTATCAGAGCACTACCTATAAATACGATACCAGTGACCAGATGGGAAGGCTTTTTGATTTGGAGGACAGCGGTTATTTTTATACAAGACTTCAGAATCCTACCAATGATGCCGTTGCAGCCAAAATATGTGACCTTGAAGGGGGCGTGGGTGCCATGCTCACTTCTTCCGGACAGGCAGCTAATTTTTATGCCATATTTAATATTTGTGAGGCGGGAGACCATGTGGTTGCCTGCTCAGCCATCTACGGCGGAACATATAATCTTTTGAACGTTACCATGAGAAAACTGGGAATTGAATGTACTTTTGTATCTCCGGAAGCCTCAGAAGAAGAGATTCAGGCAGCCTTCCGCCCCAATACCAAGGCATTGTTTGGAGAAACGATATCCAATCCTACGCTGGATGTTCTGGATATTGAACTGTATGCCAGAATTGCCCATCAGAACGGAGTCCCCCTTATTGTAGATAACACATTCGCAACTCCTATTAATTGCCGTCCTTTCCTGTTTGGTGCGGACATTGTGGTACATTCCACCACAAAATACATGGACGGACATGCAACTCAGGTGGGGGGATGTATTGTTGACAGCGGAAATTTTGACTGGAAGGCACATGCAGATAAATTCCCCGGACTTACCACTCCTGACGATTCATATCACGGAATAACCTATGTGGAAAAATTCGGAAGAATGGCATATATTACCAAGGCCACGGTGCAGCTTATGAGGGATTTGGGTTCAATTCCTTCTCCCCAGAACTGTTTCCTTCTTAACCTGGGGCTGGAGACACTTCATCTCAGAGTGGAGCGCCACTGCGAAAATGCCCTTAAGGTAGCCCATTATCTCAAAAAAAACGATAAGGTGGCATGGGTGAATTACCCTGACCTGCCTGACGATAAATATCATGCCCTTCAGCAGAAATATATGCCCAGGGGAACCTGCGGTGTAGTTACCTTCGGACTTAAAGGGGGAAGGGATGTGGCCATAAAATTCATGGACAGCCTTAAACTGGGAGCCATTGTAACCCATGTGGCAGACTGCCGTACATCCGTGCTTCATCCGGCCAGTCATACCCATCGTCAGCTTACGGAGGAACAGTTAAAGGAAGCAGGCGTTAATCCTGACCTTATCCGTTTCTCTGTAGGTATTGAAAATGTTGAAGACATCATTGAAGATATTGAGCAGGCGTTGGAAGCAGCAGTGAAATAGCATTTTTACAATATGAATAAAATACAGCACCTTCGGAAACACTGGTTTTAATCAATGTTTGCGGAGGTGTTTTTTGTATGAGTGAAGATGCGGTAAAGGAATACGGTATGACGGAGAACAAAGGCATTCTTGTTTTATCCATAATAGGAGAAATTGAGGGCCACGATAATATAAGCAGGGACGGCAAAACCACAAAGTATGAACATATGCTGCCCCTTCTTGCAAAAGCAGAGAACAGTGATGAGATTAAGGGCATTCTTTTCTTAATTAACACAGTGGGAGGAGATGTATCGGCTGGCCTTGCCCTGGCAGAAATGGTGGCGGGAATGAGTAAACCTACGGTTTCTCTTGTTATAGGCGACAGTCATTCCATTGGAGTGCCCCTTGCCGTAGCCACGGATTATTCATTTATTGTGCCTACTGCAACGGTGATTATTCATCCGGTTCGAATGAGCGGTACAATCCTGGGAGCCAGACAGACTTACAGACAGTTCCAGTCCACCCAGGACAGGATAATAGGTTTTATTGAAGCCCACAGTAAATGTACCAAAGACAGACTGGAAAAAATGATGATGGAAACAACAATGATGGCCAAGGATCTGGGAACTGTACTTGTGGGAAAAGAAGCAGTGGATTCAGGGATAATAAGTGAAGAGGGCAATATTAAGAAGGCATATGACAAGCTTTACTCCCTGATTGGGAACGCAAATTCTGTTTGTATTTGAGGGCAAAAAATGTTATAATCTAACATAGTATGGTTTGCCATAAATCAAGATAGAAAGCAGGCGTATCCGGGTGACGGTACTAAAAGCGTTATTTTTGGGATTGATACACGGTTTTACTGAATTTTTCCCTTTAAGCAGTTCGGGACATATGGCTTTTTTCGGAAGCATACTGAAAGCGGACAGTGAGAAAGTTATGTTTCTGGATATTTTGCTCCATATTGCCACCATGATTGCTGTGATTGTTTTTTTCAGAAAAGACATTCTCAACATGTTCAGGGAACTGGGACAAATTTTCATGACGGTATTTGCCAATTTACTGGTATTTATATCCAGACGGAGAGGCGATAACCGTTATACATATTTTAAAGTGATTAATTCTTCCTACAAAAAATTAATAGTTATGATAACTATATCCACAATGGTTACCGCAGTGCTGGGAATTTTCGGACAGGAGCTGGTAAGTGTGGCGGGCAGTTATCTGTGGACAGTGGGAATATGTTTTATTATTTCTTCAGTTCTTTTATTCCTTTCGGACAGACATTGTGACGGTACTTTAAGAATTAAGGAAGCCCAGTATTCCAGAGGAATATTAATGGGAGCGGCCCAGGGAATTGCCGTGCTGCCGGGAATCACCAGGACCGGAGCAGCCATATCCATGGGGATTTTTCTGGGATATAATAACAAGCTTGCAGTAAAATATTCTTTTATTATGTCAATTCCGGCAGTTTTGGGCTCAACGGTATACAGATTTATAAA
>JBJEND010000033.1:0-3902 GCA_051880015.1 Butyrivibrio sp.
ATTTAACTGTACATCCGGCTGCATGGCGGCATATCCGGAAATTGTTACCGTATCATCCGGGTCTCCGTATTCCAATGCCATAATAAGTGTCATCACCTTGGTTGTACTGGCCATTGGCATTACACTGTTTTCATTTTTACCGTATAAAATTCTTCCGTTGCTTCCGTCAATAAGCACTGCAGATTTTGCATAGAGCTTTAGTTCTCCCTCTGCGGCGTACAGCTTTGACTCTCCTGCCAGAACTGTAAGTATAACCATAATACATGTAAATCCAAGCCTGATTTTTTTGAACATATTTCATCCTGCATAATTAATCCATATAATATATGGCATAAAAATAAGGTATATGCCCTTTAAAATCAGGCATATACCTTTTTGACAGGATATTCAGTTGCCGGCGCTTTCGTATATTTTGGTTCCTTTAGTGAACACGGCATATGAAATAAAGCAGAAGGCAATGGCAATCAATACCTCTATTCCTATTACTGCTATATTATTATTCATTCCCATGAATCCTGACACACCCAGGAAATAGCTTGCCGGCAGATAAGCCACAAAAGCAAAAGGTATAATCCAGGTAATTATAAATCTTATTGCCTTGGCATATATCTCTGTGGGATATTTGGCAAAATCTGCCATATTGTATGCAGCCTGTAAAAACGGTCCGCTTATTTTAACCCAGAATGCAAGGGATGCAAAGAAAAGCTTAATGGCAGAATATATAAGTGCGCCTGCCACAATGGAAACCAAAAACATTATTATATGTAATGCATCCACTACCACAACACCCTTTATCAGCGAATATATAACAAGAATTGTTCCTACTAATAACTCTCCCACCGCATCCGGCTGAAGTTTTTCGCTTATAACCTGAAAAAGAAGATTCATTGGTCTTAACATATATCTGTCAAAATCTCCGTTAATAATCATTCGCCAGGCTATAAGCCAGATATTGTCCGTGAACAAATGGTCAATTCCTCTTGGTATCTGGGCAAAACCGTAAATAAATATCAACTGATTCAGAGTCCAGCCCTGAAAGTTTGGAATCTGTTCAAAAATCAGCAGCAGAAAAAGTATTCCCCCAAGCTGAGTGAAAAAAAATCCGAACAGTCCCATAAGAAAATCCACCTTGGACTGCATAATGCTTTTAAAAAACTGGGCTATCAGAACTTTGTACAGTCTCATGTATCTTTTAATAGTATTCATCATCAACCTCCCAGCACAATAAGCCTCTTGGTAACTCTTTTCCAAATAAGACTTCCGATAAGATACAGAAGAATTACCCACACAAGCTGTTTTAACAGTACCACCGCCAAATCCCATCCTGTATATTTACCCAGGTATATCATAACCGGCGTATATGTCATTGAAGAAAACGGAAGGTATGAAAATACTTTCTGTACCACTTCTGGGAAAAAGCTTAATGGAATTAACTGTCCGGTAAGGAAAAGAAGTACAGATTCCTTTATCATCTCCAGCCCGAAAATATATGTAGTAAAAAATCCTATCATACCAAAACAGAAATCAAAAAACACATATATCAGGAAACTCATAATGCAACTCAGAAGATATAACAGAATGTTGTATATACTTGTTACACCCATTCCCAGCACATTAACTTTATATATTTCAAGACCAATCCATATAAATATACTTGGCACAAAAAAGCGGTATACCATTTTGCCGATTGCTTTAAATACCAGGCTCATTCTGTAGTCAATGGGCTTAATAAGGTTCATGGCCACCATACCTTTAACCACATCCATTCCTACCTCTTCGGAAATGGATATATTAACAATGGAAGTGGTTATATATACCATAAACACATATACAACCATCTCATTCCGGGTAAGCCCTCCAAGGACCCCGTCTCCTGAGCTTCCGTATATAGCCATCCACAGAAAATATGAGATAAACGAACTGAACAGGCTTATGAAAATAAAAAGATAAAATGCGCCTTTATATGCCATCTGTCTTTTTATCTCATTGGAAGCAAAGGGAAGATAAATTTTAAGTTTATTTATCATGTCCGCCTCCGTCCTTAGACTCCTCATCCTGTGCCACGCCGCTGGTATAGATAGCCTTAACTATTTTCGCAAGATCTGTTTCCTGAATCTGTATATCTCTTACCTCTGTGCGTTCCATAACCGCATTCATAATCTGGGGAACCTGTACCTTATGCTTCTCAAAGGTAATGCTTACGCTGTTATTTTCGCCGAATTCCATAACACATTCCGACTCATCCACGCCAAATTCCATGGCAGGATTAAACCGGCTCAAAGCTTTGGGCTGTTTTACTTCCATGGTAACACAGCGCATATTACCATACTTGTCCTTAAGCTCTTCCAGGGAACCATCGTATATTTTGCTGCCTTCATCAATGATAATAATGCGGCTGCAAAGTTCCTCAATATCCCCTATGTCGTGGGTTGTTAAAATTACCGTAGTATTGTACTTCTCATTAATTTCCTTAATGGCCGTCCTTATATTATCCTTAACCACCAGATCCAGACCTATGGTAGGTTCATCCAGATACAACACCTTGGGATTATGCAGAAGTGCTGCTCCCAAATCCGCCCTCATTCTCTGCCCCAGAGAAAGGGTTCGCACCGGCATCTCAAAAAAATCCTTAAGTTCAAGAACATTATTAAGGAATTCCATCCGCTCCTTATAATCCTCATCAGAAACATTATAAATCTCTTTTAATATGGTAAAGGACTCACTTAAAGGAAGGTCCCACCAAAGCTGTGTCCTTTGTCCGAATACAACTCCGATGTTTTTGGCATTTTCCTTACGGTTTTTATTAGGGTCAATTCCGTTTACAAGGCATTTGCCGTATGTAGGTGAGAGTATTCCCGTCATCATTTTAATTGTGGTGGACTTGCCCGCACCGTTGCTGCCTATATATCCAACAATTTCACCATCCTGAATTGTAAAAGAAATATCCTTTACTGCACATTTGGTAACTTTTTCCCTTGAAAAAAGTCCTTTTATGGCACCCTTTAAACCGGGATATTTCTTTGGAGATACAAAGTCTTTACCTATGTTGCTTACTTCAATCATATCATTCTCCTTGTGTAATAGATTGCATACACTCCCAAAGAGTTTCTCCTACCGCTTCATTAATAATCAAATCCGCACAGGAGTCCTTAGGAGTGGATGACTTGTTAATAAGTACCAGTTTATCCCCCCTGTAATAATCAATTAAGCCTGCCGCAGGATACACCGTGAGAGATGTACCCGCCACAATTAATACATCAGCTTTTCTGATATAATCCACTGACTCGGATATTGTATCCTGATTGAGTCCTTCTTCGTACAGAACAACATCCGGTTTAACTATACCGCCGCACCGGCATCTTGGAATGCCTTCACTGTTACATACAAAGTCCACACCGTAGAACGCTTTACAGGACATACAGTAATTTCTTAGGACGCTTCCGTGAAGTTCAAGCACCTTATGGCTTCCCGCCGCCTGATGAAGTCCGTCTATGTTCTGGGTAATAACCGCCCTGCACTTACCCATGGCTTCAAGACGTGCAAGTGCAATATGTGCCTTATTGGGAACTGCATCCAAATATATCATTTTATCCTTGTAAAAGCGGAAAAACTCCTCCGTTTTTTTCATAAAAAAGCTGTGGCTTAAAATAGTTTCCGGCGGATAGGCATATTTCTGATTATACAGTCCGTCAACGCTTCTGAAATCCGGAATATTACTTTCAGTGCTTACCCCTGCTCCTCCGAAGAATACTATATTATCACTTAATTTAATCCATTCTGCAAGTGTTTTTTGTGATTCTGTCATATTTTCACCATAACCCTTCCAATTCATGACAGCAACTATGATTATACTTTTCGCGATTCATCCTGTGTAACAATATATTTTATAAGTCCGGGACATT
>JBJEND010000034.1:0-3886 GCA_051880015.1 Butyrivibrio sp.
AAATTTGCCGTTAAAGAGAAAAAATACGGTATTATTTTTACAGGGGCTTTGGGAACACTTTTTGCCATTGTATGTGCCGTAATACTTCTCATTCCCATTAAAGGCCTTAACTGTTCACTTGGTAAGGAATCCTATATATGCCTGGCTGTCTGGACAGTACTTGGAGTTATTTTCAGCCTGAACAGACACAAAAAGGAAAATTACTCATAACCATTCTTGCAAGGTAACGTGTTTTATTATATAATTATTTATATATTTTGTGTATGGGAGCAGGGATATGGAAACAAACAGGAAATATGATTTGGCAAATAAACCTACAACATGCTCTGTATGCGGAGCAGAGGTAAAATATAAAGGACTGGGGGAATATGTATGCGTTGCCTGTGGTAATGTTGAACGGGATGATTTTGCCAAGGTGAGACATTTTATTGACGTGCATGGCCCATCCTCTGCAATCGTGATTTCAGAGGGCACGGGTGTGCCTGTTTCCATGATTAATACTTTTCTTAAGGACGGAAGAGTGGAGATACCGGAGGGCTCCAAGGTGTATATTACCTGTGAATCCTGCGGTACCGAAATCCGGTACGGAAGATACTGCTCTGCCTGTGCTGCCAGACTGAGTAATCAGCTTCAGGGTATTTTTGAAGCCGGTGCAGAGCCTAAGAAGAGGACTGATGCAGACGGTAAGATGCACTTTCTGGGACGGGATTCCCGCAGAAGAAAATAGTCCGGAGGTATATATTATGGTAAAATTCGGAGTGAGAATT
This sequence comes from Butyrivibrio sp., assembly GCA_051880015.1. GTDB lineage: Bacteria > Bacillota > Clostridia > Lachnospirales > Lachnospiraceae > Eshraghiella. The sequence continues at coordinate 768 of JBJEND010000034.1, forward strand.
AAAGGAATATTGAGATGTAAGGATGAATATCTGGTTGTTAAGCGTTGGTATGATGACAGAATTGAGAATCCTTACCAGTGGGAATTTCTGGACAAGGCCCTGGATGAGGGAATATCTGCCGAGGAGCAGTGCCTGAATTATATTCAGGAAGCAACGGGTATATATACGGATATTACATCTATTCCGTACACCTGGACATATAAATTGGGAGATAATAATTATCTTGGAATTGCATTCCTCTGTGAGGTTGATGACGAAGTGGTTTTTCTGTCGGAAGATTTGTACGATTACAGATGGGTTAAGGCAGAGAAGCTTTCTGAATATATCAGTAATCCCTCTGTTCTGGAGGACATGAAAAAGGCAGGAATAATTCAGATATAACAGTTTCAAGGAGAATAAAATGGGAATTTTAATTAAAAACGGAAGAGTAATCGACCCGGCATCCGGTAAAGACGGCATTTATGACATTCTGATAAGGGACGGAGTTATTGCTGAAGTAGACAGCAGTATTCCCGAATCAGATAATGAAGTAATTGACGTTGCCGGATGTTTTATTATGCCCGGACTGGTGGACTTACATGTCCACTTCCGTGAACCGGGATTTGAGTATAAAGAAACCATTAAAACAGGTTCACTTGCGGCAGCCCATGGGGGAGTCACCACTGTTGTGACCATGCCCAATACCAGACCGGTGGCAGACAGCCCCAAGGTATTAGGTCTTATTAATGATATTATCAGCCGGGATGCAGTGGTAAACGTACTGCAGGCAGCCTCAGTTACACTGGGACAGGAAGGTAATATTCCCACTGATATAGAGACACTTCACAATATGGGTGTGGTGGCAATAAGTGAAGATGGCAAGTCGGTTATGAATGCAGAGGTTTACAGACAGGCGATGAAAAAGGCAGCAGAATGTAATGTAACTGTTCTTGCCCATTGTGAAGACAGAAATATGGTAAACGGAGGTGCCCTTAATGAAAGTGACAAATCCCGTGAATTGGGGGTTAAGGGAATTACCAACGGAGTAGAAGATGTAATAGTGGCAAGAGATATACTTCTGGCCAAGGAGACAGGCTGCCGGCTGCATCTTTGCCACTGCTCGACTAAAGACAGTGTTAAGATGATAGCTGCCGCAAAATCAGAGGGACTTAAAGTAACCGGAGAAGTATGTCCCCATCACTTTACATTATGTGATGAAGATATTCCCGGAGACAATGCAGATTACAAAATGAATCCGCCTTTAAGAAGCAAGGAGGACAGAGAGGCACTGATTGAAGGCTTGAGAAACGGTACCATGGATGTAATATCCACTGATCATGCTCCCCATTCAGAGGCAGAGAAAAACAAGCCTGTTGCAGAAGCACCCTTTGGAATCACCGGACTTGAGACAAGTCTGTGTCTTACTTATACGGAGTTAGTTATGACCGGTATATTGTCACCTATGCAGATGGTAGAGAAGATGAGCTACAATCCGGCAAGAATTATCGGCATAGACAGAGGAACACTTCTTCCGGGAGCCATAGCAGACATAACGGTTATGGATCCGGACCGGGAATTTATCATTGACCGCAAGGAATTTGTATCAAAGGGACACAATACTCCTTTTGACGGACGAAGGGTAAGAGGCCGCGTCATAATGACTTTTGTAAAAGGTAAAATAGTATACAGAGAGGAAAGATAAATATGATTAACAAGTTAAACAGTAAAATTAAAAAGATGAATGCACCGGTTGTTGTAGGATTGGATCCCATGCTTTCATATATTCCGGAGCACATCCTCCAAAAAGCATATGCCGAATTCGGAGAAACCCTCGAGGGAGCAGCAGAGGCTGTATTTGAATACAATAAGGGTATTGTAGATGCAATATACGACATTGTTCCGGCAGTAAAGCCACAGATTGCCATGTATGAGCAGTTTGGTGTTCCGGGAATGATTGCCTTCAAAAAAACCGTTGATTACTGTAAATCCAAAGATTTAGTAGTAATAGGAGATGTAAAGAGAGGAGATATCGGTTCCACTTCTGAAGCATATGCAGTGGGACATCTGGGAAAGGTTACAGTGGGTTCCCAATCATATGCTGCCTTTGACGAGGATTTTGCAACAGTTAATCCTTATCTTGGCTCCGACGGAATAAAACCATTCATTAACGTATGCCGGAAAGAGAAGAAGGGTATTTTTGTTCTTGTGAAGACATCCAATCCATCCAGCGGTGAATTTCAGGACAGACTTATAGATAACAGGCCTTTATATGAACTGGTGGGTGAACAGGTGTCCCAATGGGGTGAAGAGTGCATGGGAGAAGGATACAGCTATGTGGGTGCAGTTGTAGGTGCCACATATCCTGAACAGGGTAAAATTCTCCGAAAACTTATGCCTAAGACTTTGATTCTTGTTCCCGGTTACGGCGCCCAGGGCGGCCAGGGTAAGGATTTGGTTCATTATTTTAATGATGACGGTCTTGGTGCCATTGTGAACAGCTCAAGGGGAATAATATGTGCATATAAACAGGACAAGTATTCCGGATTCGGAAGCTTAAATTATGCCGATGCTTCCAGACAGGCAGTTCTTGATATGATAGAAGATATTAATTCGGCAAGACAGTAAGAGAGGATAATTCATAAAATGAAATTTGATGAAAATGCAGTTGTGGAAAGTCAGGAGATGTTGCAGGAAGGAATTTTTGATATGTGGATAACTACCTCCAACATTGCCGAAAAAGCAGTGCCGGGACAGTTTATTTCAGTGTATACCAAAGATGCTTCCAGACTGCTTCCCAGACCTATCAGTATATGTGAGGTGAGCGGTCAAAGCCTGAGAATAGTTTATCGTGTTGTGGGAGGGGGAACAGAAGAGTTTTCCCATTATGAAAAAGGCGACAGAATACATATTCTCGGCCCTCTTGGCAATGGTTTTCCCATGGAGGAAGCCGAAGGTAAAAAAGCAGTGTTAATAGGAGGAGGAATAGGAATTCCTCCAATGCTGGAGCTGGCCAAAAGGATACAGGGTGATAAAGAAATTGTTGTAGGATATATAAACAGTGATACATTTCTGGATGGAGAACTGAAAGTATACGGTAATGTTACAATAGCCAGACATGATGCCAGCATACGCACCCGGAC
>JBJEND010000035.1:0-19480 GCA_051880015.1 Butyrivibrio sp.
AGGAATGCACCCATGCTGGCTGCCATTCCGATACATGTGGTGGACACATCACACTTGATATAGTTCATCGTATCGTAAATAGCCATACCTGCTGTAACCGAACCGCCGGGACTGTTAATGTAAAGATTAATATCCTTGCCCGGATCTTCTGACTCCAGGAAAAGAAGCTGTGCTACAATAAGGCTTGCACTGGTATCATTAACCTCTTCTCCCAGGAAGATAATTCTCTCCTTCAGCAATCTGGAATAAATATCATAGGAACGCTCTCCGCGGCTTGTCTGTTCAATGACATAAGGCACTAAACTCATATTATTACTACCTCCAAAAATCCCTTGGGACTTTATTATTTTTCGACAGCTTTATCTGCAATCAGCTCTGCTGCCTTCTGAACTGCCATATCGGCTTTAATCTGGTCTTTCTCAGCATCTCCCATGTACTCTTTAAGCTTATCAACTTCCATTTTGTACATCTCTGCCATCTTAACGATTTCTGCGTCAAGTTCCTCATCAGATACTTTAATATCCTCTGCTTTAGCTATTGCCTCAAGAACAAGGCTGTTCTTAATTCTTGCTTCTGCTTCCGGCTTAAGGCTCTCTAAGAATTTCTCAGGAGTAGCACCTGTGTACTGTAAATACATATCCAAAGAAAGTCCCTGCTGCTGAAGTCTCTGTACAAAATCCTCTGCAATTCTGTTAGCCTGTGTCTTAACCATAGCTTCCGGAATTACCATTGTGGCATTCTCTACTGCCTTGGCAACAGCCTTGGACTGTTTCTCCTTAGCGGCTGCTTCCTTCTTCTCTTCAGTAAGTTTTGCCTTAATATCAGCTTTATAATCAGCAAGGGTATCAAATTCTGAAACATCCTTTGCAAAATCGTCATCCAGTTTCGGAAGTTCCTTAACCTTAATCTCCTTAACAGTTACCTTAAAGAGTGCCGGCTTGCCTGCAAGATTCTCTGCATGGTAATCCTCCGGGAAAGTTACGTTAACTTCCACCTCGTTGCCAATCTTCGCACCGATTAACTGCTCCTCAAAATTATCTATGAAAGAATGAGAACCGATTACCAGAGGATAATCCAGACCCTTTCCTCCTTCAAACGGTACGCCGTCAACAAAGCCTTCAAAATCAATGATTGTATGGTCTTTATCCTTAACTCCTCTTGTGGTAACACTTACAAGTCTTGAGTTCTGGTCTCTTACCTTCTCAAGCTCTGCCTTAACATCATCAGCAGTTACTTTCACATCTGTCTTCTCGATTTCAACTCCGATATAATCTCCGAGAGTAACCTCAGGCTTTAATGCAACAGTAGCAGTAAAGATGAAGCTCTTACCCTTCTCAATCTGTGTAACATCTATTTCAGGCTGTGAAACAATATCTAATTTGCTGTCTTCTGCAGCCTTGGCATATTCACCGGGAATTAAAGAATTAGCTGCATCTTCATAGAACACGCCTGCTCCGTAAACCTTCTCAATCATCTGGCGGGGTACTTTACCCTTTCTGAAGCCGTTTACGGTAATTTTGCCTTTATTTTTCTCATAAGCACCCTGAAGGGCCTTTTCAAAATCCTCTGCCGATACTTCAATGGTAAGCTTCGCCATATTGTTCTCTAAATTTTCCACTGTAAAACTCATTTAAATATTTCCTCCTTAACGATGAAGACCCTTTTCTCTATATAAACGGTCACATATCGGTCATTATATCACAGGCATTTTGCATATGTCAATAAAACTGTACCTTTTTGCATTCTATTGAAATATATGATACAATTATCCGGAATTTAATAAGGAGACAAAACCATGCCTTACATTGATATTAATAATATAAAGAAAAAATACGGCAGAAAGGAAGTACTGAAAGGTATCACTTTTGAGGCCTCCCAAGGTGACTGCGTGGGTATTGTGGGTATAAACGGATGCGGCAAATCCACCCTCTTAAAGATTCTTGCGGGAGCAATGTCCCCGGATTGCGGTAGTATACTATATGACGGCAAATCACCGCTGGGACATAAGAAGTTTTTTTCCGATTGTACGGGGTATATTCCCCAGGAAAACCCCCTCTTTGACAATCTTACGGTGTTGGACAATCTTAAGCTGTGGTACTGCGACAGTCCCCATAATCTTAAGGAAGATATTGATTCCGGCATTATTGCCCGTTTCGGACTGGACAGATATTTAAGATACACGGTACGTCATCTTTCCGGAGGAATGAAAAAAAGACTCAGCATAGTATGCGGTGTTTCCAAAGACCCGGGAATACTCATTCTTGACGAACCCGGTGCTTCACTGGACATTGTATGCAAGGAAGAAATCATTAATTACATAAAGGAATACATTTCCCGGGGCAACACTGCAATTATAGCCAGTCACGAAGAAAGGGAGCTTTCCGTATGCAATAAAATGTACATTATGGAAAACGGTATCCTGACTTTTTCGGATGAGAGCATGTCCATAGATGCAATTTTCGGAAAGCTGGTACAAAGCCATGGTTAAACGATATCTTTTGTATCTGTTTTTTAAGATAAAATCAGTTTTCAAAACCCTTCCCCGCCTTGCCGCCTGTACACTGGTGCTTGCTGTGGCAGTTCTCATAGCAGGGCTTTGCGGTAACAAAATTCTTAACGACAACCGGGATAATGCCATCCATGTCAAGGTTGCCGTGGTCTTTTCGGAAAATGATATTAAAGTAAATCTGGGATTTAACATATTTCAGAATATGGACAGTCTAAAGAATATCTGCACCTTTGTATCCACGGATATGGAAAATGCCCTGGACATGATGGAAAAGGGAGAGGTCTCCGCCATAGCATATATTCCCGAAAATTTTGTGGACGGAATCATGTATGGGGATAATTATCCCGCAGTATTAATCACTCCGGAAAATGCCGGAATCGAAACTCTTTTGTTCTGTTCAATAATAGATGCCGGAAGCCATACTCTTTCATATGTCCAGTCCGGCATATATTCCGTATCCGACCTGCTGGATGCCCATGGACTGAATAAATACATATCCGATGCAGAAGAGGATTTGAACAGATATTATACAAAGTACGCCCTTTACCGAAACGGATTTTTTCATACAACTACCGTATCACCCACCGGAAATGTATCAACTGCCGGTTATTACATATCTTCCGGTGTCATACTGCTGCTTTTGTTATGTACAATTACCGCTTCTGTGCATTTTGCCCCCTGCTCACCGGATGTTAAGTCAGCTTTAAAGCGATGCAGGATTCATGATTCCTATATAAAATTTTCGGAGCTTTTATCAGTTTCCCTGATGTTTTCCGTCCTACTTGGGGTTATGCTGTTAATATCCTTATTTACTCCGGCCAAAGATATGCTGGAAATTAACTTCGGAGGATTTGCGGTAGTGGTACTGGTAACATTTTCTGTTGTAAGCTTTACCATGTTTATATATTCCCTTACAGACAACAGGCTGGCCGCATCCCTGATTGTATTTATTTCCACTGCGGGAATGCTTTATGCCTGCGGGCGTATTGTTCCCTCGGTGTATCTTCCCGACGCAGTGCAGAACATCGGAAATTTCCTTCCCGTAAAAGTGTGGTGCAGTGTCCTTGAGTCCGCACTGTTTAACGGCCCTCTGTTACAATGCACACTTTTAACCCTGGCTATTACGGTGGTTTTCTTTGGCGGAAGCGTTATTGCAGTTAAAATAAAAGGGAGGGCATATTAGATGAAAAAATTTCTGACTTGGACATTTATTTTAACAAAACGGACACTGAAAAATCCCATCCTTATTATTCTGCTGGCAGTCATACCGGCGACGGCTTTTATTTTTAATAAAATTCCTTCATTTCATACGGATATATCCTACTGCGGCGGAATTTATATTGAGGGAGATGACGAACTATCCCGGTCTCTTTGCAATGAATTAATTACAAAAGAGGGTATTTTTACATTTGTCGAATATGACGATTTGGATGAAATGTATTATGACATAAAAACAAACCGCATAAACTGCGGATATATTTTTCCGGATGATTTATCGGACAAATATAATCTTACGGAGTCCCAGGACTGCATTACCATTATCAGACAACCGGGCAGAACCATGCAGGTCTCGATAAACGAATTTGTATTTGCCCAGCTGGTCCGTCTCCAGAATTATGATATAATTACCGATTACGTGGTTTCCTCCGGCCTTTTTAAGGAAACGGACACTGATGCCATTGACGAGCTGATTGAATACTATGAATACTACACTGACAGTGACGTTACTTTCCGGGTATTAATGAAGACCTACGGAGTATCGGGACTCACCAGTCAGGATTCCACCCCGGCTTCGATAACCTTTCCCGTAAGAGGAATTCTAGCCATTATGGTATTTCTAGCCGGGATGTTCGGAAGCGTTCTGTACATGAGCGACAGGGAAAAGGGAATTTTTGAGACCTTAAATACGAAATACAGATTATTCTGCCGGATTCTTTATGTAATAATACCTGCTGTGCTGTTTGCATGCAGTGCGCTGGCAACGCTGGCATTTTCCGGACTTTTTGTAAATGCGTTAAGGGAGCTTGCGGGTATAATACTGCTTATTGTACTTACTCTTGTATTCTGTCAGATTATGATATGGGTTACCCAAAAAAGCTCTGTGTATGCAGCCGCAATACCGGGAATACTCCTTTGCTGTCTGATATTCTGTCCTGTTTTCATTCAGGCCTCATCATATATTCCGGCGGCAAAATTTATTGAAAAACTGTTTATACCTTACTATTATCTGATTCTTTTCTAAAAAAAAGCGGCTCCCTTAAGAGCCGCTTATATTATTAAGAGTTAGAAGACATCTGTTCTTCCTGTTTCTTAATCATTTTTCTTACCATCTCTCCACCGATAGATCCGGCCTGTCTGGATGTTAAGTCACCGTTATAGCCTTCCTTTAAAGGTACTCCAAGTTCAGAAGCAACTTCCATTTTGAAACGGTTCATTGCACCCTTTGCTTCAGGAACGGTCATTTTGTTTGAACTGGTATTACTTGCCATGATGTTTCACCTCCATACGAGATATATAGTTTGTGGTTTCTTTCTGTTCTGTAAAAAACCCGTTATGGATTGCTTACAGATAATGAAAGATTCCTTATATACAACAGTTAATTTGCTGCTGTGGTATTATTATGTGCATGAACAGTTTAAATATTATGGCAAGTTATAACAGTATTTTTGCAAAAAATAGAAATTAATCCGCAAACATTGTGGTCATAGCCACATGCTTTGCAGTGTCTCTATCCGTAAGGGCTTCCAGAATAGCCAGAGCAAAGTCAAGGGTTTTACCCATTCCCTTTCCGGTAATGAATTTTCCGTCCACCTCGAAAGCCGCGCCTTTGCATACAGCACCTTCCAGGTCTTTTTCAAATCCGGGATAGCAGGTGGCATTTCTTCCTTTAAGAAGTCCGTGATGTCCCAGAATACTGGGGCCGGCGCAAATGGCAGTTACATATTTATCCTCTGCGGCATATTCATCAATAACCTCTGCCAGCTTATTGTGGGCTTCCAGATTCTCAACGCCCTTAAGTCCGCCTGGAATCAGCAGTCCGTCCCCGTCTCGGTAATCACTTTCATCAAAAATTATATCTGCAATTACCGGAATATTGTGGGAGCTTATAACTTCTCTGGTATCATTAATGGAAACAGTACAAACATCCACCTTTCCTCTTCTTAAAATATCCACAACCCCAAGAGCCTCAACCGTCTCAAATCCATTTCCCAAAAAAACATAAAATTTCATAAAATAAAATCCTTTCTTATGGTTATTTTTACTTCTATGTGTTATTTTATCCTTATGGGAGTGATACTTCAATGGAAATCGAAAGAAAATTTTTAATTGAAAAAATACCTTTTTCTCTGGACGGATACCCAAAGCATGAGATTGAGCAGGCATATCTGTGTACCAAGCCGGTTGTGAGGATACGCAAATCAGATAATGACTACTATCTCACCTACAAGGGCAAGGGTAAAATTGCCAGGGAGGAATATAACCTTCCCCTGACGAAGGAGTCCTATGAACATCTTCTTACAAAGGCTGACGGCAATGTTCTTACCAAAACCAGATACCTTATTCCGGAAAGAGACGGTCTTACCATTGAGCTGGACGTTTTTCACGGAAAATTTCACGGTCTTGTTCTGGCAGAGGTGGAATTTGAAACACTGGAGCAGTCCGACAGCTACAGGCCTCCGGAATGGTTCGGCAGGGACGTGAGCATAACCGGAGAATATCAAAACAGCGTATTAAGCAGAAAGGAATTTTAATATGAGTGAAATTTTAGAACAATTCAAACAATATCTTAGTAAAATGAAACAGCTTAACCATGCCACCACCCTTCTGTACTGGGATATGCGTACCTGCGCACCACGCAACGGACAGGAGGCATTGGGGGATGCCATGGCATATTTTTCCACAGAGGAGTTTTCCCTCTCCACCTCAGAGGAGTTGGGCACAATGCTTGACGCACTCTCTAAACCGGATGAATTTAACGAACTTGACGATACCATGAAATTTATTGTAACCAAAATGAAAAAGGACTACGACAGGGAGAAAAGAATTCCAAAGGATTTCTATGAGGAATTTGTAAGGGCCCAGACCGCTTCCGAGACAGCCTGGGAGGATGCCAAGAGAGCCTCTGACTTTAGCATATATGCTCCCCACCTGGAAAAAATCATTAATATGACTAAGGAAATGACCGGCTACACCGATCCCGGCAAGGATGTGTATGACTCTCTGCTTAACGTATATGAGGAAGGAATGACCTCTGACTGCATTGACCCTCTTTTTGAGGAAATTAAAAAAGAGCTTATTCCTTTGGTTAAAAAAATCATTGCCGCACCCCAGCCTGATGATACAGCCTTCAGAACCCACTATGACATAGACAGTCAGAGAAAGGTTCAGGAGCTTCTTCTTAAATATATCGGCTTTGATTTTGAATCCGGTGCCGTAGGGGAAACAGAACATCCCTTTACCCTTAATTTTTCTTCAAAGGATGTGCGTGTAACCAATCACTATTTTGAAAATGATGCAATATCCGCCATGTTTTCCGCCATCCACGAGGGAGGTCATGCCATATTTGAGCAGAATGTCAATCCGGAGTATGACAACACTGCGGCAGGAAGCTGTGAAAACATGGGCATCCACGAAAGCCAGTCCCGGTTCTACGAAAACATTCTGGGCAGAAACATTAATTTCTGGATTCCCGTTTATGATAAAATAGCCGAGCTGCTGCCTGCTTTTAAAAACATTCCTTTGGAGGATTTTTACAGAGAAATTAATCATGTAAGAAACAGTTTCATAAGAGTTGAGGCCGACGAGCTTACTTACTGTTTTCACATCATACTGCGCTATGAAATAGAAAAAGAAATTTTCAGAAACAATGTTCCTGTAAATGAGCTTCCCGCTCTCTGGAACAAAAAGATGGAAGAATACCTGGGAATTACTCCCTCCAATGACGCAGAGGGAATTCTTCAGGATATGCACTGGTCCGACGGCTCCTTTGGCTACTTCCCCTCATACCTTCTGGGAACAATCTACGACGGAATGTACCTTAAGGCAATGGAAGCCGAGCTGGGCGACATAGATGCAATTCTTAGAGAGGGCCGCATTCTTGACATAACCAAATGGCTCAATGAGAAAATTCACCGCTTCGGCAACACAAGAACCCCAAAGGAGGTACTTATGGCCGTATGCGGCAGTGAGGTCACCGCAGAACCTATTATTGATTTCTTCAAAAAGAAATACGGAAAACTGTATGGAATATAAAAATTGGGAGAATCATCAAAAAAGAATCGGAGTTATAATATGCTAATACGCCCCATCAGGAAAGAAGACAACCTCATCATTGCATCCATCATCCGCCAATGCCTTATTGAATATGGTGGAGACCACCGCGAAGATACCGCATGGGCAGATCCATATCTTGAACGTTTTTCAGAAGTCTACACTTTACCAAATAATGCATATTGGGTAGCGGAAAATGATGATGGCGAGGTTGTCGCCGGTGTTGGTATAGGACCACTTGACGGTGTAGAGGGTATATGTGAACTTTAGAAAATGTATTGTCTTAAACCTTATCGTGGTACAGGCATTGCCAATGAACTTATTGCAACAGCTCTTAATTGGGCCAAACTTCATTATGAAAAATGCTATCTCGAAACTATGGACAACATGGAGCGTGCGAAACACTTCTACCAAAAACACGGCTTCATTCATACCAGCGAAACCTTGGGAAATACGGGACATTTCGGTTGTAATTTTCACTATATGCGAACACTTTAAGCCGTGTATTGAAATGTGGAGTTATACAGTCCATTATTCATACCATTCAGGAAATTGGTGATATTCGCCTTTAATGCTGCATCCCAAAAGCATGTCTGCATCCACATTGGTGACACTTCCGAAAACATTGTTTTCCACAGCCTCATTAGTGGCTGACAGTCTTTTAAGTATTCCCCGGATATAGGCACGCTCTGCCTCTTTATCCGATTGAGGGGTTGCTGATTCTGTCTTTTTAATGCCCTCCAACTCACAATAATCTTCATACCACTCTTCCAAATGCTTTTCGTTAATTAAATACAAAGGTCTGATAAGGGTAATGCCCTCCGTCTTCTCCTTGGGAAGCAGGGTTCCTATCCCGGCATTATAAAGCATTTCCCACAGGGTATTGACGGCAATGTCCTGAAAAATCTCCGGGCTGACTAACTTATTACAGTTATTTATAATGGCCTGCCCCGTCTCTTCTCCCGGCAGTGCTTCGCCTTCCACCACTTCAATACGGTACATTTTAAATTCCGCCGTCATCTTTAATAACCGGGATGCCAGAAGCCCGGCGGGTCCCCATCCCACTTCCCAATGGGGTACAAATATTCTGTCCCCGTCTTTAATCAGGCGGTATTCTTCTATTGCTTTTATATATCTGCGCCATATATTTTTGGCGTGTATTTTGGTAATCAGTGAATATGCCTCTTTTGACATGGTTCCTCCAAACTCAGTATCCCATCCTTACTGTTATACCCAGTCAGGTATTTCCAATAAGCATTTTACTCGTTGCATTTCTTTAACTGATGGCTGCCGCATTACCACTTGAGCTATATTTAATGTGACAGCCTTTATTTGTTCAAACGCTTCATCAGTATATATAACACGTCCCTCACGTATTTGATTCATTATTCCCATTACCCATTTCAAATATTGATAAGGAATTATCAAATCAGAAATATCTTGCCATTGGGTAATAACGTGTCCTTTACATCTTGATTCCATAATATGGTCACACTGGCCTTTGCAAGCACAATATACTTGAGTAATTTTCTCTCCGCCATTGTTTTCATCAAAATAATCCATATCTTGGACCAAAGCAACTAATCCAAGATAATTATCTGCCACGCCCTTTTTAATCAAATCCTTGCCACAGACTTCGCACTTTAATGGATAGTACTTACTGTATATCATCGATGGACCAACTTTAGTTATCTGATTCTCGTAAGAAATCGGAAAATATCTTTTAATAATCGAGTACATCTCAGAATTATCCAACAATGTTTTTTCTATCTTTTCATGATCAAAAACACATATTTCGTATCTATTCTTTAATGCGTTTATCTTTTTACTTAATCCCGAGCTTGGTATCGTTGAATAAAATCCTATAAAACCATTGCAACCAAATTGATCTACCCTTCCCGCAATATCTTCCTCATCATTTTCTAATACCGAAGAACCACTATGTGCTTTGTGCTTGCAGCTGACTAGCCATCTTACAATGGTATCTCCTAATGATCCGGTTCTTTTTTCAATAATTATAATATCTCTTCCACCATCAACTCCTCTATCAGGGCCCTCTTCTATTTGAAATCCCAACGTTTCAAAAAAGTCTCGTGTGAATAATTCAAATTCATCTTGGAGCCCACCTCCACCGTTCGCTTTAGGTATTTCCTTAAAATCCAATAAAGCCATCTGTTAATCACTCCTCACGCTGCCGCATTGGCATTAATCTGTTCAATAACCTTTCTGATTCCCATCCACACTGTCAGGTCAGTAAATATCTCTACTATACTGCCCTTATCGGTAAATGGTGCTTCCTGTAGCACGGATAAATCTTTCATCATACCGTTGTGTACGATATATTCAACAATCTGATTCACAAAGTAAATCTGTCTGCTATCAAGATTTGTGTCGTTCAAGAACTCTGAGAATGCTTCCTTTGCAGCATTCATATCAAGCCCTACAATCTCACGAACAAACTCGCCTAATGGCTTATGACCATATTCTTTTTCATAATCATCCTTAGAGCCAACCTCTTTCCAAAGAATCTGCTCCAGATTTTCTATATCCACCTCTGTAAGAGGCTGATTTGTCTTTAGTTTTGCAATTGCTATATTGTCCTGATGCTGACGAACATAAAATTCAGCTTTAGCCTTGTAATTCTTCAGCTCATCATTCTCAAGTTCAGAATCATTCCACTCTGTAGATAAAATCTCATCTGTAAAATCTGTATCATACTTAATGATTCCCTTAGGTAAATACTTCATCAAATTACGAAGGCTTACTCTGATATGCTCAAACTCATCAATTCCGGCATTATCTACATAGTCTGTATGAAGAATCTTATTGATAAGTTCTGACTGCATCTGAATCTCAGGAATATTTGCAACACTAGCAATACCTTCAACCTTTCTGAAAAGGTCACTTCTATGACGACCATATCCCTTCCCAGCCAGATATGCTAATTCCATTCCATACATCAAAGCATCGAAACGAACCGCGCTTGCTTCATCTCCATCCGGCATAATAAGAGGTGCTAATTCTTCACGAACCATCAAAGTATCTTCAAATGTGATTGATTGATAGTTATGTGGGTCAGAATATGTATCTACATACTTCAAATGTTGTCTCACTGCAAAATTTTCACGGTTCAGTTCCTGCACCTTGCCTGTCATCATTTCAACAAGTTTATTTCTATATGCGATAAGTCTGTCTACCTGATATTCAATACTCTGAAGCTTATATGCAATTTCAAATTCAAGAGAGAAAACAGCTCCCTGTAAAGCAATCATATTTGCTGTTGGTCTTCCTTGATTCATACGGAAAAATTCAAAATTTCCACAAAAATCAAAGATGTAGAACTTGCCCTTATCTTCCCCATCCATAAGCCCTGGACATAGTCTTGTACCACGACCAATCATCTGCCAAAATTTTGCTTTACTCATAACCTTCTTAAAAAATACAAGGTTCAATACTTCCGGCACATCAATTCCTGTATCAAGCATATCTACAGATATTGCAATCTGAGGCATTTTCTTTGGTTCAGAAAATTCGTCAATTGCACTCTGAGCATAGGTCATATAGTTATCAATTACTTTAGCAAAAGGCTGTCCATTCTTACTAAGCTCTGGATACTGCTTATTAAATACTTCCAGTATTTTCTCCGCATGGTCATGATTTTTGGCAAAGATAATTGTCTTACCGATTTTCTGACCATAATCCACCTTAAGTCCGTCCTTCATAAGCACATGAAGCACCTGCTTAATGGTATCCTCATTAAATATCCATGTATTTAAAGCAGACGAATTAATTCTCTCCGGTAATTCGCCATCTCCAAATTCAAAGGTCTCTTCATAAGCTGCCTTGTCTTCTTCCGACAGTTCATCATAAACGATACCTTCTTCAATGAATTTCAGCTTTGTTTCAACAGTTGTAAAGTCTACAAGATAACCATCCTTTACAGCCTGAGCAAGCTCATATCCATATGTAGGCACACCATTTTCCAAATCAAATATTCCATAAGTATTCTTATCAATTTCATCTTTCGGAGTTGCTGTAAGACCTACCAATGGAGCATCAAAGTAATTAAATATATCTCTATACTTGTTGTAAATTGATCTATGTGCCTCATCACAGATTACAAGGTCAAAATGTCCACAAGTAAATAACTTTCCATTATCATCCTTAACTGAATCGATACAGTTCATCATGGTCTGATAGGTCGAAAAAATGCAGTGTGCTGTGTAATTATCTTTTTCCTCTACAAGATTTGAGCATGACAAATCTGGCAAAAGATTTACAAAGTTTCTTTTTGCCTGTGTAACCAGCGAATTACGGTCCGCTAAGAACAAAATATTTTTAAGCCATCCGGCATCCAAAAGGACCTTGCATAATGCAATTACAGTTCTTGTTTTACCGGAACCAGTAGCCATAACAAGCAAGGCCTTTCTACGATTACGATTGTCAAATGCATCACATACTGCCTTAATTGCGCCTTCCTGATAATAACGTCCAGCAATATTCTTATCTACAGAGATGTGCTTAAGGCTTGTCTTCATTGTCTGAAGATTAAAAAGCTTCTCCAAATCTCTTTTCGAATAAATAACCGCAACCTTTCTCTCAGGATACTGATTATCTATAATTCTAGTTTCAAATCCATTGGTAAGAAAAACTACCGGCCTTCTCTTGTATTTTGATTCTAATAGATCAGCATAGAGTTTTGCCTGTTGTCTGCCCTTTGCAACATCTATACAAGTCCTCTTAGCTTCAACTACCGCAAGAGGTTTATGGCTGTCATCATAAAGAACATAGTCCGCAAAGCCAACTTCCGATTTGTTAGGCATGTCAGGAAGTTCAACTTCATTAATCCAGTCTTTTCCTTCTGTCCAGCCAGCATCCAACAGCATAGAATCAATATAGATTTTTCTTGTCTTGTACTCAGATAAATCAAGAGGCTTTGGAACATAGGTCTGCTGCTGTTTGCCACGCTTAGCTGTCAGTTCTTCCTTAAGAGCTTTATTCTCAGCAATTAATGCCTGTAAATCCACATCAGCATCTGAATGATTAACCACCGCAGTCTCTTCATGAGTATCATTCAAAAGATTTACATCATACTGTCTCTCTTCATAGAAATCAGAGTAACAATACGACACATAATCCATAAAGATAAACAAATTTTGTAAGCATAGAATTGCCTCGTCCTCTGTAATCTTTCTGCCATTATGCGCGGCTCTGTTACCAATCTTTCGAATCAAATCCAGACGTTTCCACAAAGCATCATCCACAAGATCATGGAAGTCCTCTGTACTCATAAGACTCACAAGATTATCCTGATACGGCATTTCCAACGACTTGTCCACGGAATACATCCATTTAATTGCGAACTCCATAGCACGACGGCAGTTAATCACGCTGGATTCCTTATCAATCTTAAGGATTTTCTCAGCGACTACTGCTACATCTGAGAAACTATTGAATTTTGGTTCTTGTTTTAAAAAATCAAAATTAGTCATCAGTAACCTCCTTACATATTTTGCATTTCTGAATATCAATCTTTGTACGCTTAAAAAACAGTCAACATATTAGCAAATTTTGATTTGTCGACTTGATTTACAAATGTTTCATACTCGATTTGAACCTCGATTGGAACATCTGGAATAAGTGTATCTTTCAAATCATCACCAGTAATTCCGAGTATTGTTGCTCCCTTTTTGATACTGTCGTAATATGGCTTATAAGCATCAAGCACATGCTTGATAAACAATCTCTTAAACCTGCTTTCATCTATACCAATAATAGCAACAATATCCTGATTTGTACAAATATCAACATCATTAAGTGATGATTTTCCAACACCAACTCTGGTTCCAAACAAAATATTTCCTGCTGGAATTAGCTTTGTTGCACTGTTATCAATAGCATCTTGTGTTATATACGCTTTAGCATTTGAACCATCGATATGATTGGGTCCAAGTGATACTGTTGATATCCAAGGAATATCGCCCTCATAATACTCTGGAAACTTAGTTGATGGTGTGCCACCACTCATAGTCGTACATAAATCTCTCAGCTGAATACCTTTGTACTTTTCCTCATGTTGAATATCGCCAAACATCTCGACAAATCGGGCTTTGATGAGGTCGTCTAATGCAGATATTTCAGTCTTTCTCTTTGCTATAACTCCAGCAACTTTATCAAATAGCTCAGCCAATTCGATTTGTTTTTCCTTACTTGGCAAAGGAATAGAAATCTCATTAATATCTTTAAGTGAAAGATTCAACTGTGCTACACCTTGCTTTTTCTTTTCAAACTGTTCAATAACAATTGGAGAAGTGAGAATTAACTTAATATATGGTAAATAAACCTGTTCGTCTGCAATTCTAATAATTGCTAAAGCTTGATTAGTATTCGCAGGCAACATCTCCTCAGTAACAATTGCGACTCGACCAATAGCTCCTGCAATAGAGAATAATACATCTCCAGCTTTTAGCTGTGACCGCTTTAACTTCTCATTACATTCCTCTGAAATATGGGCAACCTTACTCTCAATAAAACCACCATTTTCATCAAAGCATTCTATTTTTAAGAAATTAACACCATCCTCCTGAAACTCATACCCGAGAGTAGTTGGTGTAGTTCCTTTTGTAATTAATCCAGCTATCTCAGATAACTGAACACGCTTTATATCTTCCATCTACATCATCCCTACAAATCCGAATTGTCCTAACCCATATATTTTTGATGAGATGATTTTACATTGTTCTGATTTACCATTGCGTACTGCATTGTGGTATCAATCTGCGAATGCCCAAGTATCTTTTGTACCTGCTCAATAGGCATACCTTTGTCGATTGCTCTTGTCGCCATAGTACGACGAAACTTATGCGGATGCACTCTTTCTATGTTTAATCGTCTGCCGAGTTGTCGCAATCGAATTTCCACACCACTAATCTTCAAGCGATCATAAGGAGCATCCAACGTTACAAATAATGCTGAATTATTGTCCGTCCTTGCATCTATGTATTTTTTTAGATGTACTTTCGCTTTCGCATCAAAATATACCCGTCTTTCCTTATCACCTTTTCCATAAACAACACATTCCCTGCCTTCCAAATCTATGTCATCTATATTTAAATTCACTAATTCACCCACTCGAATTCCGGTTGAATACAGCAAGTCAATAATTGCCAAATCCCTAATTTCTCGACAATTATCACGGAGTTTTTCTATACCTTCGTCTGAAATGGTATTCTTGACAACAGTCTTTGTTTTTATTTTATGGATACGTTTCATTGGACTTTTTAATATGTAGTCTTCTTCCTCAAGCCATGAGAAAAAACTCGAAATATTTCTTCTTACATTATCAATCGTCACATTAGAGCAATTGTTTCGTTTTTGATACTCTGCCAAATAGATTCGTATTTCCTCCGTTGAAATCTTTCTTACTTCTGTTTCAATCTGAGAAAATAAATGATTTACAGTCACTTTATAATACTGTATCGTCCTGTCAGAACATCCTTCCACCCGTTTTGCCGCCAAAAACATTTGCAAAAATTCGTCATTTGAAATATTTGTTTTCTCAACTTCATTTTCTGCAAAATTTTTAAGAATTACTTCCTGTAGTTTTTTCATCTGAGCAATCGATAAGTACTCTGACATTTCATTTAAGACTGTTACTATTTTTTCTTCCATGTTGATATCTCCTTCCATTGATACCAACATCCTTCTCCAGCCTTTGCCATTTTTAGTTTTGATTATCGTTTTCTGATTTTATAACTCCTTCAATCATACCTGTTACAACAGAATTCAAACTAGCTGCATTCTGACTTGTAATTACAGGATTCCCTGTTTCTTTTTCTATTCTAATTCTCGCTTCGCCGGCAATCTTTCCTCCTGTTTGTGCAACAACTCTGTTCTCCTCCAATCCTTGAGGATTTTGTGCTTTGGTTAGTTCCGTTGTTGTTGCTTCTGCTAACATATTTAGAGCAAGCTCCAGTGTACTCATGTTATCTCGAAGATTTTCTTTTTTATTCCCTTTAACTTTTTGTACTGGCGCGTATTCATTCCTGACCAAGCCTTTGTTCATCTGTTAGAATTGCATACTCTTTTCCCTGCTCAACTCCGTGTGACTGCCATTCATCCGTTAATTCTTTTCTGGCTCGGATCGGTTGAAGTCTCTGGTTAATCCAGTCTGCCTGATATCCTTTTTTCGAATACGTTTCCAAAGCTCTGTCAATTGTCAATTCCGGATCAATTATTTCTTCGATTCGTTCTCTTCCAACTTGAGCCAACCATAATTTAAAAGGCTCTGCTTTTTTTTGATGGAATTGATTGAATAATTCGCAAAAGTTGCTCTGTATTTGCGACATCAGTTTTATAGCTCTTTCCATCATCTGATTTCCCTCTTTCTTCATACGTGTTTTTAAAACACTCCAATATTTTCCGCCATGTCTTCTGTCCGGCTGATCAGTTAATACACACACCACATCAACAATTGAAAAATACCATTCTTCATTTTCTTCATCCCAAGCAGTTCTGATTGGTTGATTGTCAAATACTTGAATTTTATCCTTCTCCAATAATTTTTCCCTCCAATTTTTCTAACCAAAAT
Organism: Butyrivibrio sp.; assembly: GCA_051880015.1. Classification (GTDB taxonomy): domain Bacteria; phylum Bacillota; class Clostridia; order Lachnospirales; family Lachnospiraceae; genus Eshraghiella. The sequence goes on from JBJEND010000035.1 coordinate 16,371, forward strand.
ATTTTTGCATTAATGAGTCAAACAAAACCTGTGTTTCATCTAAGGCCTTCTGCACTGCAACTTTTGATTTGTCGACTTGTTTCAAGAAATCCCTAAACTGATTCTGCAACTCAATAGGCGGAACTGGAATCGTTAGTAACACTAATAGTTTTGAACGAATTCCTTTAACAGTACTACCCGATGACTTCTGCCACATTTTCTCTTGAAACTCTGCACTTGTTAAAGCATGTTCCAAATATTCAGGATTAATAACATCTGTATGAGGCTGCATCGTAATCAATCTCTGTCCAACACAAAATCTCTCGTAAACATCAGGAATCCTACACACATTGCCCAACGGAGCTTCGGTTGTGAACAAAACATCATTAACTCTAGGAATTCCTCTTGTCATTACATCATCATAATTCTCTTCTGGGATAAACTCCTGTGGTTCAATACTAAACCTATTATCTTTAACGTTCTTTGCTGTTATCAATGGAATACCTGACTCTGATTTTTCTGGTGTTTTACCTCTATAATCAATAAAATCGCAGATTTCATCTAACTGTTTCTCATTGATATGATTCTTATAATATTCACCAAACATCTCGACAAATCGGGCTTTGATGAGGTCGTCTAATGCAGATATTTCAGTCTTTCTCTTTGCTATAACTCCAGCAACTTTATCAAATAGCTCAGCCAATTCGATTTGTTTTTCCTTACTTGGCAAAGGAATAGAAATCTCATTAATATCTTTAAGTGAAAGATTCAACTGTGCTACACCTTGCTTTTTCTTTTCAAACTGTTCAATAACAATTGGAGAAGTGAGAATTAACTTAATATATGGTAAATAAACCTGTTCGTCTGCAATTCTAATAATTGCTAAAGCTTGATTAGTATTCGCAGGCAACATCTCCTCAGTAACAATTGCGACTCGACCAATAGCTCCTGCAATAGAGAATAATACATCTCCAGCTTTTAGCTGTGACCGCTTTAACTTCTCATTACATTCCTCTGAAATATGGGCAACCTTACTCTCAATAAAACCACCATTTTCATCAAAGCATTCTATTTTTAAGAAATTAACACCATCCTCCTGAAACTCATACCCGAGAGTAGTTGGTGTAGTTCCTTTTGTAATTAATCCAGCTATCTCAGATAACTGAACACGCTTTATATCTTCCATCTACATCATCCCTACAAATCCGAATTTATAATTTTGTAATATCAATTTCATACCCATTTCGTTGCAACTCTTTTGCCAAAGAGACCTTAGCTTCTTCCACATTATTTGTGAACGGTATGTATATCAACCCATCTATATCAGATGGTTTTTCCATTTCTTCCGCTTGAGACAAGAGAATTGCCACTTTTGCTCTCCCCACCTTCGATAACAACATACCCAATTCCAAAATTACATTCTGTCTAACTCGATATTTTTTGCATGCCTCGTTTCCTTTTGAATAGCCTATGTCATCCGGAGTTGCAAGTACAATACCAAATTGAACCTTGTCTGTGTTTTCTTCTAGTTTTTCTATAATAGTTTGTCCTGAAGAAACCAACTGGTCTATTATTAACGGTTCAATATCCCATCTTCGAAGCATTGCCTCTAGCTGTGTTCTTGCGTTTAAATCATGGCCATAAACCACAAATACTTTTCTATTCTTTTCTTCTGTACCTACAGCTTGTACAGTATTCTCTATAATATTCTTTACTTCATCTGTATTCTTCCCCTGATACACAACTTTACCAGAATCATAACAATTAATAATACAACCATTACTCAATTTCAAAACGGTTGCCAAATTATTACCATTTCTCTTATTCTCTACAATAACTAACTGTGTTTTTTCCAAACAATTTACAATATAATCTACCTTCATTTTTATTCCTCCAGAAGTTTTTCCAGTTCTTTCATCTCCTTGCCAATCTCCATCTCAATCTCACGGATATTAGCCATAATTTCAGATGTTGGCGGATACTCTACCGCCACATATTCGACCTCTTTATACTTATTGATACTGAGGTCATAATCGTTATCGACAATTTCTTTCTTAGGAACCATGAAGGACTTGTCCGTACGTTTTCTGTCTACCTCAGCATCACGATTACGAAATCTTTCAATAATATCCGGAATATCATTTTCAGTCACAGGAGAACGCTTATCATCCAAACTGAATCCATCTGCCTGCATATCATAGAACCATACATTATCAGTTCCACCATAATTAGTTTTAGTAAAAATAAGAATTCCCGTTGATACTCCGGCATATGGTTTAAACACACCGGAAGGCATTGAGATAACAGCTTCTAATCTCTGGTTCTCAATCAGCTCTTTTCGAATATCCTTATGAGCCTTAGAAGAACCAAATAATACTCCATCAGGAACGATACAAGCACATCTGCCACCAACTTTAAGCATACGAACAAATAATGCTAAGAAGAGAAGTTCTGTCTTCTTAGTATTACATACTTTGAGCAAATCTGCAGATACGATATCTGCATCAAGACTTCCCTTGAAAGGTGGATTTGCAAGAATCAATGAATATTTATCCTTATCTGGATTCTGATCTGACAAACTGTCTCTGTATTCGATAAACGGACTTTCTACTCTGTGATTCATCATATTCATAGCGCCAATACGAAGCATAGTTCTATCCATATCAAAGCCGTGGAACATATGATTCATAAAATGGTCTTTCTTCTGCTTGTCGTAGAAGATTTCATCTTTCTTATTAGCCCACAGATACTCTCCTGATTCTACAAGAAAGCCAGCTGTACCGCAGCTTGGATCACAGATAACATCATCAGCCCTAGGATCCATAAGTTCTACCATCATCTTAATAATGTGACGTGGTGTTCTAAACTGACCATTTACACCTGCCGTCGCAAGTTTTGAAAGAAGGTACTCATATACATCTCCTCTGGCATCTGAATCATTCAACTTTGCCATCTGTGTATATAAATCATCCATTGCATCCACAACCTTAGAAAGCATCAAAGGAGTAGGAAGCTTAAAGATTGCATCATCCATATATTTAGAAAATGCACTTTCTTTGTTTGCATGAAGATTCTTGATAAATGGGAATACCATTTCCTGCACTACAGAATACATTCTATCAGCAGGATAG
>JBJEND010000036.1:0-3792 GCA_051880015.1 Butyrivibrio sp.
TGAGGAGAGACAAAAGGATGTTATGCAGAACAACCGGAAAGCCTTTGATGATGCTGAAAAAATGAATAGGGTATTATCCTCAATTTATGAGAGCTGTCAAAAGTCTATTCTGGCAGATGTAGCGGCTATTCAGGCAAAGGTTAAGAAAGCCGGAGGAGAGTGGAGCTATGCGAACCAGTCAGCCCTTACCCGGAGCCGTGGACTGTTTGAACAGATCAACAATGAGCTGGTTAAGCTGGGTAAAAAGGAGAATGAGTATTTCAGGAAAAACCTCACAAACATTTATACAGATCAGTTTTTACGGGCTACATACACCTTAGGGCAGACTCAGACAGTAAAGGGAAATTTCAATATGCTTAATCCACGGCTGATAGAGGCGGCTCTGGATTATCCGTGGAGTGGGGCTATGTTCTCTGATCGTTTATGGCTGGATAAGGACAGGCTGGGGAGAAATCTCAGGATAGGACTTACTCAGTCTATGATCTTGGGGGAGGACATGGACAGGATAGCGGATAGGATACAGGCAAATATTGACACAAGCCGTTATAATGCCATGAGAATAGCCCGGACTGAGACAAAGAGAGTCTGTTATGTATCTCAGGTAGAGGCTTGGAAAGCTCAGGGAGTATCAGAGGTAAGGTATATGGCGGCAAATGGAGGAGATAGCCGCTCATGCAATCTCTGTAAATCTGATAATGGGAAAAAATATAAGTTGGGAGAGGAGCCTACTTTACCCAGACACCCTAACTGTAGATGTTGGTATAATCCGGTTACTCCTGATACCTTTGGAGATAATGAGCTGAATGAGCTTACTGGATCCATAAGAGGAGCTGAAAACTATGATAAGTGGAAACAGGAGTATGAGGTTGCTCTTAATCCTGATGGATCCTATAAGCCGGGATGGAAGAGGGAGAGCTGGAAAGATGGCGGTAGAGTGATGTACACGGCGGCAGACGGTAAAAAGTACACTTTACAGGAGTATAAAGAGGCTCTCAAAGATGGTATCCTTAGTGATGGGGTTAAGAGATCCACGGCTGGAGATCTTATCAGACAGCGTATTGAGGAGGATAAAAAGGAAAACCAGATGTACAGGGATGGTATTTCCTCTCAGATCAATATGCAGATGGAAGAGTATAAGAAAATTCCCTCTCAGTATGCTGATAAACTGGCAGAAATTGAGGTGAAAAAATCTCAGTGTGATGATATAATTGCAGTAAAGAAGTCTGCTATTGAGGAGTTGGAGAGGGAGATAGAGAAAATTCCTGATAAGAGAATGGCTATTTATGATAAGCTGGATGCCAAGAAGATCACAGAGGATGAGGCTGACTCTTTACTTGATGAAATCAGGCAGGAAAGACGGGATTTAAGGACAAGAAAAAATTCTATAGAGGATGAGTTGTATCAGGAGCATTTTAAAAAGGAGAAGCTGGAGGAAGATATTAAGAGAATACAAAAGGAGATCCGGGATAAACAGGCTGATATACTAAATACCGTGCATAAGTTAAACACGCAGATCTCTGATAGCCTGAAAAAAGAGATTGATTATGAGCTGGATATTGCTTATGTTGGGGATAGTATGGATAGGTATGATAATCTGGAGCTCTGGAGAAGCGTCAGAGAGGCTCATAGAGCCTGTCCAACCTTTGACATGGATAAATATAAGGATGAGCTTGTAGAAATGGCTCAGAGGATGGATAAAGAGGCTCTGGTGGTACAGGAAAAAATGTCTAAGTATGTGGAGAAAAATTCTTATGATCTGAAAAATACTGGATGGTATAATTGGAGTAAGGTTGAGATGGATATGAGCAATAATCATCACGAAAAAGCTCTGAAAAATGGTCTGGTAGGATCGTGGCAAACAAAATTCCATGAGGAGGGACACCAAATAGATCATATCTTTGGAAAGATTGATGATTTTTGTGATAATAAGGCAAAAGGATTTTACTCTTGTATGACAAACATGGAGTGTAGCGTTGGAAAAGAAATGGGAGAAGCCATTGAAAAGGATATTCTCAGTTTTATCAACTCAGCTATCACTCACTGTAATGAAAATGGAGACTCTTACAAGCCTCTAAAATCCTTATCCAGAATTTCAGGAGATGCAAAACTGGCTACTATCAAATATCTTAATGATCTTACCTCTGATAGAGTTGACACCGTGAAAAAATGTCAGCTTGGTATTTTAACTGATGCTATCGGGTGCTATACAAAAGGGGCTTTACATCCGTATGCTCACGGATACTGGGGACATCAAGCCTCATATTGTAAATCTGTGGGTAAAAATGGAGCTGTAAGTGAGACTTGGGCTACATTTTGTGCTATGAGGGTGTGTGGATCTAAAGAGGAGATAGAGGAAGTAAAAAGAATTATGCCGGAAACGTGGAAAAGTATGAGCAAGGTTTACAGTAAAATTGCAACCTATTTACTTACAAATAACATTTAAGGAGGAATACCATGAAAATTGAGTATGATGAGGCTGATATTGAGCTGTTTAATATGAGCCCTGAGGGAAAGGCTTATCTGGAATACAATGAAAAGGTAGGAGGAGAGCCTTTTAATGATTTGTGTATTGGAGCCCCTGATTTTGACATTGATAACCGCTTTGGTGGTGTTGTTGGTTTGTATAAAGAGTGTATCAAACAGGGAAAAACATGGGAGGAGCTCTTGCAGACTACAGGAAACTGGGATGAATTACCTGAGGAGTAATTGAGGATAGCCTGATAGGATAGAAATATTCTGTCAGGCTATTTTTTTTTGTCCTTTTTAGTGGGTTAGTGGCTTACTTACTATTGCATTTTCACACATATAGTTAGAGGGAATTTTACATGAAACCTACGGGGGTTATGTACAGATTAACTTATAAAAAGGAGGACTTTAGAAATGGATGGAAAAGAAGTAACCACAAAAGAAACCACTACTGTAGAAAGTACAGCCGCTACAGGAGCAACCGCTGAGGGAGCCTCAACCGCCGCCGCTGGTACAGCCGGATCCGGAGCCGCAAAGACAGAGGAGCAGTTGAGAGCAGAGATCACAGCAGAGCTTAAAAAGGAATATGAAAAAGCCGCTGACAAGAGGGTAACAGATGCTCAGAAAAAGTGGAAGAAAGAGCAGGAAGAAAAAGAAGCTCTTGCCAAAATGACAGAGGATGAGCGTAAGCGTGTTGAGGATGAACAGAGAGCCAGAGAAAACGCTATCAAAGAGCATGAGCTCATCATTAAAGGCTTGCGTTTGGATGTTGTGGATGCCGTGGCTGAGCTTGGGCTGGATGCAGGCTTTAGAAACCTCATTGCAGTAGAGGATCTGGCTATGATCTCAGATGAAGAGGAGAGAAAGTCTAAACTCACAGAGAGAGTTAAGGGTATGAAAGCTCTTTTTGATGCTGAGGTTAAGAAACAGGTTGCAAAAGAGAAATCTGAATTTCTTAAAGGTCAGACACCTCCGGCAACAAAGGAGAAGCCGGGGGACAAGTCATACAATGACTACAAAAAAGCTGGTAATGTCAAAGGCATGATTGGCGAAAAACTGAATGAACTTTTCAACAGTGGGGAGTAATTCCTCACTAATTTTATTTAAGGAGGAAAATTTATCATGGCAGAAATGGTAAAAAGAAAAGATTTTCTGGAGAATGAGGTAGTTGATCTCAGAGAAGAGATTGCACTTGTATCTCCTACAGATACTCCTCTTACCACTCTTCTGATGGGTAGAGGGGCAACGGTTCCGGCTACGGACATTACAGTAACATGGAGAGAGCGTAAGCTCAATGAAACCAGAGGAACCTTAAAGAGTGAGGGA
>JBJEND010000037.1:0-3768 GCA_051880015.1 Butyrivibrio sp.
CCCTTAACAGACTTATCTCTTACCGTTACTTCTTTTTCTGTGCCCTCCGGTGTATTATCCGCCTTTCTGCTGTCAAAAACAAAGTATATATTTTCTTCTATTGTAATAACACAATAATGATAAAACACTCCGTTGTCATGTATATAAAAATCTCCGTTTCCCTCTTCATCCACAAGATACATAAGGGTAATATTATGCTTATCATCTTTTGCTATTACAACATCATTTCCCTTGTATGTTCCAAGATCTATATTAAAACCTTCGGGAACAATGGAGGCATCAAAGGATGAAGACACATTGTAGCTTTTTCCGTCGATTTTTATGGCTATATCTTCCGGCGGGTCCGTTGGCGGTTCAGTGGGCGGATCCGTTGGCGGTTCAGTCGGTGGGTCCAGACGGTAAATATTAATGTTATATTTCATGGTCTTGCCGTTGGGAGCATAGCTTGTAACTGTAACATAATTACTGCCTAACTGAAGGTTCTCTGTTGTGCCGGATATTTCCACCCTTCCGCCCTGGCTGGAGGTAGCGGAAATATTAACTGAGGTAACGGCATTATTCACATAACAGGTATAATCCATTGTCCATTTGGCGAAGGCCGGTATAAGCGCAGTGCCTCCTACCTGAAGGGAACTTAAGGTTGCATCATCGGAACCGGGTGCAATTACGCTGATGGCAGAATTACTGATACCCGGGGTGAAGGGATTCAAATCCACATCCACACACTCATTGGCTTTACCTGTTATTGAAGTGTTTCCTGTCTGAACTGCCTTGAAATTCAATTTATATGTAATATCCGTTTCTTTACTCATTCCCGTAGCCCAGGTAAACGGAATGACACCGTTATATCCTGAACCTGCCGCATCTCCGCTTACATAAGTTAAGATGGAAGGATCATAATTAACAGAAAAATTGGCATATCCTACTCCCGTCTGACAATGCAGGGTTACTACAACCTCAAAGGTATCTCCTGTATAAACTGTTTTGGACCCGGGAGTAATTGTAATGCTTCCGGATGCCGCATATACCTTGTCTGCCGGTTTTATGGATATTATTGATACAATCACTAACACAAACGTCAACATTAAACTTTTAATTTTAAACCGAGATTTCATCATTTATCCCTCATTTCTGTGAAATAGTAACTTCATTCAGTATATATTTTCTGTAGTACAAAAAATCCATAGCATCTACTCCGGCTGAAGTCTTATAAACATCTGCGGCCTGAAGATATATGCCTGTAAGGCTTAATTCCTTAAGTATATATTTTCTCAATGTGAGGAAATCTATTACATCTGTTTTGCCGTCACCGTTCACATCCCCGTATATAATTATATTATATTCTGTAATCTTATTATCGTAGTTATCATATATTCTTAGGATATCACCTGTGGCGATTGTCTGATTTTCGGTCTTCTCTTTACCATTCTTATCAAACATCTTTATCTTGCCGTTACTTACTGTGATTTTGGAAATTGCCTTACTTACAGTATCCCCCACTGTAAAATTATATATATAAGAATCCTTTACCTTATAATCATTAAGGTTGTATTCACATTTTCCGAATCTGTGAATATTAACCACATAGGTTGTCTTGGCTGATTCATCATCCTCTGAAGGATATACGTCAAAGGTTATTACATTATTTCCTTCTGACAGGTATATATAGGGTGTTATTCCCCCTGACAGTGTCCGGGTGACCACCTTATGTGGAATTCCGGTTTCGGATATTACCACATCAGGATCCGGTTCTGCTTCAGATGGGGACTCTTCTCCTTCTTCCGTATCCGTCTCTCCTTCTTCCGGTTCAGTAATTACGCAGTCAACATCCCGTAATACCACCTTTGCGTATTCGGTTTTAGATGCATAATTAAGCTGAAGCTGTTCCACATCATTAGCTACATAGTAGTCATACTTTGTTACGGTTGATGAAAAGGCCGGTGTAAGGCTTCCGTCAGTTGGTTTAATGCTTGTAAGTAATGTACTGCCCGATGACCTTGTAACATTAATTGTGTAGGTGCATGAGGTTCCATACTCTGATTTACATACAATGTTAAATTTGTTATTGCCTACTGCCAGGTTCTTCGTTCCGGTTCCGCTGACTGTGGCTTTACCTGAAACAGCTGCTGCACTGATATTAATGCTTGTCATCTCATATGGAACTACAACACTGTAGGATCTCGTCTCCATATTAAATGTTGGTGTTATGGAAACATTACTTGTCTTGCCAAAGAGATCCGTACCCTTTATGCTGATTGACTTCAATCTGTAATTGGGATTAGCCGTTGTCTTAATGTCTCCTGTGGGAGAAGCCGGCCTTGGGCACGGAGAATCAGGCATATTGTTATATACAGGTATTCTGAATAAAAAAGAAGATTCCGTTATCCCTGCAGCCTCATATGTAGTACATATCTTACTGCCTTCGGTAAGAGTGGCGGTAAGATTCTGTGCATACTGTTTCCAGTAGTAATATCTGGGATCAACCACACTGAACATTTCAAAATATATTGTATCCTGCCCTATGGAGATATAACCGTTATACACTTTAACCGCACCTCCCATTATGGCAAGATAGGGGCTTGTCCATCCGGCATCCTTAGCCTCTTTACCTCCGTTATTGATAACGGTCTGTTTGCCGCTTCCACAGGCTCCTATATTAAAATAATTGTAATATACCGTATTGCCGTCGCCATTGGCCTGGTAAAAATTAGTTCCATCCTTGGTAGAAACACCCTTACCCAGTTCATCGTTGGAGGTTCCTTTTTCCTGAACAAGTCGTACGGCAAGATGAACGGCACTTACTTTAGCTGCTTTAGCTGCGGCAACTATTACCTGGGCATATGTCATATTATTGGGAGCACCCGGACATTGGGTATTATACATGAAAGTGCCTTTCAGGGTGGAATTAACTATATCCGCGGTATCACGGCCTTCATTGTATGTAAGACGCTCAAACATAAACATATATTGCTCATTAAGCCAGTTTCTGGGATCCATTACATAAGAAATTGCGGACTTGGATGCCTGACACCATGCTCCTGTATCAAAGGATACCCACACATCAGCCGGATAATTGTAAGCTCCGTTTATTTCATCATAGGCTTTCCATGGAGTAGGGGTCTCATACCATGACCATTGTTCCATAAGCCCCAATGACATTTTATGTCCTGTTGCCGGAACAAGCTTTCTTGACAACAGGCTTTCATTAGTCAGAACCGTATTCCAGTCCAGACCGGTATTAAATGCCTCAAAGGTCCAGTTGGGGTGTGTCTCATGTAATGCCCTCAGGTAAGGTTTATAAGATTCCGGAAAAGCTGCAATAGATGCTTCAAATGAGTCTGCGGCCTTGGTATTGGATTCATATCGAAAAAATAAAGTAAAGGTTAGAAGTATAATCAGGAATACCGAAAAGACTTTTTTAAATTTTGAATATCTTTGCAACTTATACATAATCTTCTTCCTCTGCATTTTTTATCCATATTCAGTATTATAAAAAATTGCAGTCCAAAGGTCAACCTTTAGACTGCAATTCCATCTATTTCCAATTATGATTTTTGTGTGAAAATTTACGCTTCATCAATAGATTTGCCTATATCAGTACGCATGTATTTATTGTCAAAATTCACCCACTCTGTTGCCTTATAAGCATTGGCTCTGGCCTCTTTAAGAGTGGCTCCGGTGGCTGTTATTCCTAAGACTCTTCCCCCGTTGGTAACAATACCTTCATCGGTAAGCTTTGTTCCTGCATGGAAACAGTAATATCCGTCC
>JBJEND010000038.1:0-3766 GCA_051880015.1 Butyrivibrio sp.
ATTATGAACCCCTTAGAAATCAGGATGGCTCCTTTGTAGGAATGGTATTTGCAGGTCTTGACAGAGAATCCACGGAAGCTTCAATAGCTGCCAAGACCAGGCAGTCAGTGATTATCCTTCTGGCTATATTTATAGCGGGATTAGTGCTTGTTCCTATTGTGTCTCTCAGCATTTCCAATGCTTTAAAGAGAATTAACAATATAATTATGGTACTGTCTACAGGTGATTTGACAGTCAGCTTCAAACAGAGAGATTTGGACAGAACCGATGAAGTAGGTAATATTGCAAGAGCTACGGCTACTCTCCGTGACAGCTTTAAGGTGGTTCTCGGAGATATTGAGGAAAGCGTTGCAACAGTTAAGGAAGCTGCCGAGAATGTAGATATGATGTCTAATCAGTCCAGCAGAACCGTTGAAGATGTTGGACATGCTGTTGAAGAAATCGCCATGGGTGCTACATCCCAGGCTACAGATACTCAGGTTGCAGCAGAGCATGTGGACAATATGGGTAAACTCATCCAGAATATTGTTCAGGAAGTGGATATCCTTACTTCTGCATCCAATAAGATGGGTACAGCAGAGACTAAAGCCCAGGTTATTATGGAAGAGCTTGCTGTTACAACAGAGAAGACCAGCAAAGCAGTTGATCAGATTGCTGTACAGACAGAGGTTACCAATGCTTCTGCCAAGGAAATCAGCAAAGCAGTTGAACTTATCACAACCATTGCCAGTCAGACTAACCTTTTGTCTTTAAATGCAGCTATTGAGGCAGCAAGGGCAGGAGAGGCAGGAAGAGGCTTTGCAGTTGTTGCTTCTGAGATACAGAAACTTGCGGAGCAGTCTAATCAGTCAGCTATTAAGATTCAGCAGATTATTGAAGAACTTTCAGTTCAGTCTAATAAGACTGTTGCTATAATGAAGGAAGTACGTAATGCTGTCACAGAACAGGAGAATAAGCTTGGTGAGACTAAGGCAATTTTCGGTGAAGTGAAGGAAGGCGTACAGAATTCACTTGTAGAAATAGAGAGCATAAGCGGTAAGAGTGGAGATTTGTCAAACAGAAAGGAAAGAATGCTGGAGATTATCGAAGGCCTTTCAGCAATTTCCGAAGAGAATGCAGCAAGTACGGAAGAGACAATGGCTTCTACCGAAGAGCTTACATCCATGATGATGGAATTGGCATCCTCTGCTAACAGGCTTAATGAACTGGCTAACACTCTTGAAGAAGATATCAGAAAGTTTAAGATATAGAACCAGTTATAATGAACATGGGCGCTGCGTATCCGGTAATGGACACAGCGCTCTTTTAGTTTTTGCACATAAAAAGAGGGTTCATGCAGTTGAACCCTCTCGTCAGGAGATAGAAACTATTGCTATGACTAAATGTAATAACCTATTACATTTATTGTCTGTTGATATAATTATATTAACCCATAACAGCATGTATGTAAAACAAGACATTTTCACTAAGATGATGAATAAATTTCAACATAAGAAAGGACTTGCTCTGCAATGACACTTTTTTCTTACAAAGTATTTCTCACTACAGTAGAACAGATGAATTTTAGAAAAGCAGCGGATATTTTAAACCTTACGCCATCGGCTGTAAGCCACTGCATTGGTAATATGGAAGAGGAACTGGGATTTCCTCTTTTTATTCGTAAGAAGAATAAAATATCTCTTACATCCAACGGGGCAATATTATTGCAGTATGTAAGACAGCTTCTCAAGACGGAGGATGTGGTTAATCAGGCAATAGACGAACTTAAAGGACTGCAAAGGGGAATAGTGCGTCTGGGATGTTTTAACAGTGTATGTACCAAATGGATTCCCGGGCTGGTTAAAGAGTTTAAAGATAAATATCCGGGAATTGAAGTGGAAATATTTCAGGGGACATATGCAGATATTGTATCATGGCTTAATACGGGGGAAATCGATATAGGATTTCTGTCTGTCTCAAGTGCCGGCAATATTCCTATAAAGGCTTTATATAAAGACAGACTCATGGCAGTAACACCCAGAGGATTTTATGAAGAAGGCAAAACTACCGTTAAGATTGAGGAACTGTCGGACTGCCAGTTTGTACAGCCCATGGAGAATTGTGATGCAGACAGTCAGAATCTCTTTAAGGAATATGGGTATAAAACAAAGTCTTTGTGTCATGTTATAGACGATTTATCTATTTTAACCATGGTAGAGGCCGGATTTGGCATATGTATCCTTCCTAAAATGGTTGTGGACTGCTTCAATTTGAATGTGGATGTATATCCCCTGGAACCTGAAACATACCGTATTGTGGGAGTTTCCTGTTATGATCCATCATGTTCAGTTCCCGCGGTTCAAAAATTGTATCAGATGATTATAGATAAATTTTCAGAAAATTAAAAAAACAGTTGACAGATAAAAGTTGTTCTGATATATTATTAAATGCGTTGTGAATGACGCAGAACTGAATTTTTTTTAAGCGCGAGTGGCTCAGTGGTGGAGCGTCTCCTTGCCAAGGAGAAGGTCGCGGGTTCGATCCCCGTCTCGCGCTTCTTTATTTGCTCAAAAAGTGGTCCCTGTATGCTTGATAACTATGAAAGTTATTTGGTGAAAGGGACCACATTTTTTTGAGCAAAGAGAGGCGCACAAGCGCCTCTCACGGGGATTTATTGTATATTTTTTAACCGATATTGATAAAATTATATTAATGTGATACAATTTACAGGAATTTGTATGACATTACACATGGAGGAATCGGTTTGAGTTACATAATTTTTTCAGATGTTTCTCTGGACATCGACAGAGAATTTGCACAGACTAACGAAGTGAGATATATTCCTATGGAATATGTTCTTGGTGATGACACTTTTTATTGCCGGGAGCCGGAAAATGATGAGATGATGCACGATTATTACGAGAAACTTCGTAATAAAATCAGAACGCAGACGAGTCAGATTGCACCATCCAGATATATTGAAATTTTTGAACCACTTGTACAGCAGGGCGAGTCCATACTTTATATTTCTTTATCAAGCGGATTAAGTAATACATATGAATCAGCATTGCTGGCGGTAAGAGATTTGAAGGAAGACTATGAAAATGTGAATATTGAAGTGGTTGACTCCCTTTCTGCTACAGGAGGAATGGGCCTTTTGGTGGAAACAGCGGTTAATAACCGTAATCAGGGAATGAGTCTTGAGGATAACGCCGAGAAATTGAGAAATCTGACTAAGCATATAAATGCATGGTTTAAGGTGAATGATTTAATGTATTTAATGAGGGGCGGAAGAGTTTCGGCTACCTCTGCCATTGTGGGAACAGCTTTGAATATTAAACCTATCCTGACGATTAATTCAGAGGGAAAATTAGTTACCATGGATAAGAAAAGGGGAAATAAGCAGGCTGTACATGCCCTTTTGGATAAGTTTGACAGTTATTTCGTGCCGGAATATGGCAATACAGTATATATTTGCGGAGCAGACTGTGCAGAAGATGCCGAAGACATGAAAAAACAGCTTCTGGAAAGACATCCGGAACTGACGGTGCGGATGACTATGTTAAGTCCCATTATCGGTGCACATACCGGCCCGGATATGCTGGCTCTGATTTACTATGGAGAAGAGAAAAAATTCTGATTACATAATCTGATATTTTTACAGGCTGTTGGTAAGTTTTTATCAACGGCCTTTTTTGTACAATGGGAAAGTTCTCCGAACTCCCCTATTGTACAAAAACAGGCAGACTGACAGATATTTTATATATGTCGGGATGCTCTTTATAAT
>JBJEND010000039.1:0-1551 GCA_051880015.1 Butyrivibrio sp.
CTCCTGTTTTTTGATTTACCTGTCTTTATCCTCAATAATGTGGATTATTTCATCTTTGTTAATAATGTCACTTATGTAATCTTTAATAAAATATGGCTTGATTTCGCTTTTGGGAATTTCCTCTATAGGCAGCCATACCAGTTCTTCCCCTTCATCGGTTCTGTCCTTACATTCACCCGGATTATCTTCCCGGATTTTCATTAAATAATAAAATTCAATCGTATGGCAGTCAAGCCCTTCAACAATTCCGCCACTGCCTTTAAAAAAGTTCTCGCATACTACCCCAAGACGTTCCGCCTGTGCATTGATTCCGGCTTCTTCGTAAACTTCTCTTTCCACACATGCCGGTGACGTTTCTCCCATATGAACACCCCCCACCAATCATATAGTAGTAGCCGCCGATGGAGCTTTTTACAAAAAGCATTTTGTTATCTTTAATTATTATTCCCCCTGTACGGTATCTGAACCAGTTATTATCTGACCTGAATCCACAGTCACACATTTTGACCTCCTTATCTGAATCATTACAATGTAAACTCCATTTGAATATCAAAAGGTTCACTTTCTGCTATCTCCCGGTTTATTTCCGTTGCTTCTGTGCACCCTAACTTCCTATAGGCCGCCTGACTCTCTTTTGATGAATGGGCTGATATATAAAACTTTTTTGCACCGGTTTCTCTGGCCGTACCACATGCCAGTTCGAAAAGGGTTTTACCAATACCCATATTCCGATATGGTTCTGATACATGAAACATAATCAGTTCGATATATTGATTATCACTCCCAAAGAACTTATTTGAAATAAGAATATAGCCAATAACCTTACCATCAAGAAATGCCCCATATGCAAAACCACCACTGCCTATTACATCCAATATCATTCGGGCAATTTCCCGGCGTTTCTTAGAATCCCATTCTTCCACAAAATAATTTGGTACTAAAACTAATTCATTTTCGATTTGCCGCCAGCATTCTTTTACTTCCTGATGTCTGATGAAATCATCCAGTGCTGTTTCGTTAAAATTGTCTTCTGTTAATTTTGAATAAGTGATTGTCTCCATATTTTCTCCTTATATCAGTTTAAAGGCCTGCCGAACCGGATTTTTTTCTCATAATCTCATATATTCCCAGCAAAATACATCCTGCTCCATATGATATTATATCAGACCAGTCAAACACCGTCCCGATGAGAATATTGAAAAATTTATTATCCTGTAATCCAAGGACTTCAACAATATTCAGATATTGCATAAATTCCGTAAAACACGCAAAAATAAAAACATAAACCGGCAGCAGCCTTACTTTTTCCGGAATAAATATTCTCACAACGCAATATATCAGTATCACCACAAGAACATCACCAATATAAGGTCTGATAAAATTATCATGAACATATAGAGCTATCAGTACCTCCAGCAATAGCAAAAGTGCCGATAAAATGGCATATTTAATTCTTTTGTTTCTCGTAGTTATCACTTCCTTCAATCCATACCGCAGCCTTGCCGACAGGCTCCTCCCCTTCGGGGATGAGCTGTCGCGGCTTTCTGCCTC
>JBJEND010000039.1:1651-3752 GCA_051880015.1 Butyrivibrio sp.
CGCTTCGCCTTGCCGACAGGCTCCTCCCCTTCGGGGATGAGCTGTCGCGGCTTTCTGCCTCTTTCGCTTCGCCTTGCCGACAGGCTCCTCCCCTTCGGGGATGAGCTGTCGCGGCTTTCGCCGTATGTACATCTGATTTAATATACCTGCCTGCAAGCAAGCTTGCGCAGCCACATTAAATCAGATGTACGCAAGGCTCAATGCTCGCGCAAAAAACCCGTCTTCTGTCTGTTTTTGCAGAAGACGGGTTATATCCGTGGTACCACTTCTATTTATTCATCCTTCACAGAATGAACCTCATTGAGTTCGATAAAACTCTATCGCTATAACAGGCGATCCTGTCGTAGCCTTACAGCAATGCTGCTCGGTACGCCACTCCGGAGCCATATTCAGTCCGTTATCCATTATCCCTCTCAGCTCTACGGGAATTCTCTGTAAATGTACTGCGGGCCTACTCTTTCCTTCACAGTGTTTAACCTCTATACTGCACAGCCTAGCATAAAATAACAGAAATTGCAACCTTTAATTACTTCAGGATATACGCTTAAAATCAAACCATTTTATATTATATCAATTGTTTTTTATTTATTATCAATCTCCCAATCAACATAGCAGATATATACACAATAATTAAAGTAATTAATCCTTCAAGTTTATTGTATTTCACTGTTGAATATTCTGTATTTCTCAATATCATAATATAATTACTCATAAAGAACTTGCTTGTAAAAAATACAGCTGCAAAATCATATATCATAATAGTCAGAAATCCTATTATTGCGTTAGTCCCCAAAGATATACATATTTGAATTAATGATATTACTATGGAATACACAATTGGCATTAGTATGCCGTTAAAAATTATAGTACCTGCTTCAATATTAGGAATTTCAATATTATTTGTCATCCAAATAATCTCTTTATGATACTCAAACGACATATCAAATCCTGAAATTAATGCAAATAAAAAGAGTGTCATAAATGTGCACAAATAAAAGAATAATACTGTGGATATACTCCATGCAACTTTGCTGATTAACCATTTCCGCTTATCCTGACATCTTATAAAAATCTGTTTCCCGTATCCGTTAATGTCATCATAGGGATAATATCCAATCAAAACAGCCACCATAATCTGAAAACCTAAATATGTTATCGGAATCGGAAAATTGCCTGTTTTGGATGAAAATACAGCTTCTCCCTTAAAGAAGAAGATTATTAAATCCCCAAGGCTCACATTATCTATCTGTATACCTTCTGTAATCATATTAAAATAAATACAATTAGCCAAAATAAAGACAAATGCTATTACAAACTTTATCCTGTTATAAGCAAATCCACATTTTGTATCATATTTTATCAATCTGGTTATTTTCATTAATTTCTCCGTTATTGTCAACTAAATATTCTCTTTTAATTTTGCCACCTTCAATTTCAATTATCTTATCTGCAAGGTAAAATAATTCTTCTTTATCATGGCAGGCAATAATTATTATTTTATCTTCTGTCTTTATTCTTGTAATAACTTTTTTTACTCTTTCTACACTTTCCTCATCCAAGGCATTTATAGGCTCATCTAAAATAACAATATCCGGATTTTCCATAATTGCACATACGATTCCAAGCTTTTGTTTCATTCCTAACGAATATTTTCTGTATTTT
The DNA here is from genome assembly GCA_051880015.1 of Butyrivibrio sp. GTDB lineage: Bacteria > Bacillota > Clostridia > Lachnospirales > Lachnospiraceae > Eshraghiella. The sequence goes on from JBJEND010000039.1 coordinate 3,314, forward strand.
TTTGTGTCATCAGGATCAAGTCCCAACTCCCTCATATACATCTTAATCTTCTCATCATCCACACAATTCTTTATAGAAGCTATCATCTTTAGATTATCAAATCCTGAGTATTGAGGTAAAAAGGAGGGATTCTCAATCAATATGCCTATACTTTCCGGGAAAGATATATCCTTCCCTAATACTTTCTCATTAATGATTACTTTTCCTTCCGTAGGCGAGATTAAGCCGCTTATTGCTCTCATCAGCATCGTTTTGCCACTTCCGTTTTTCCCTTTTAATCCATACACAATGCCTGATTCCAATATCAGATTAATATCTGAAAGCACTCTGTTTTTCCCAATATTTTTTGAATAATTCTCTATTTTTATCGTATTCATATTTACATCCTCGTATTATAAAGTAGTAGTGTTTATAGTCCCTCTCCAAGGACTGTATGCTA
>JBJEND010000040.1:0-3748 GCA_051880015.1 Butyrivibrio sp.
ATCCGGCCCTGATTAAGATAGGGCTGGCCTTTGATTTTCAGATTTTTGATGAAATAGAATCGGAAGAATTTGACATAGCCATGGATTATATAGTTACCGAAACACAAATAATCAGCAGAAAGGATAATTTAATTATATGACAGATTTAGTAAAAATGGGAGAAGCTGCAGTTGCTGCCTCAAGAGAAACTGCCAAATTAAAAATAACGGACAAGAACAATGCCCTGGCGGCCATTGCCGATGCAGTTATCAGTAATTCCGATGCTATTCTTAAGGCTAATGAAACCGATATGGAAAACGGACGTAATGCAGGTATGAAACAGGGTCTTTTAGACCGTCTTAAGCTTACATACGACAGAATAGTCCAAATGGCAGAAGGTATCCGTCAGCTTATAGCTCTTGATGATCCTGTAGGTGAGGTTATCGGAATGTGGAAAAGACCCAACGGACTTACAATAGGTCAAAAAAGAGTTCCTCTGGGAGTTATAGGAATTATATACGAATCAAGACCCAATGTTACCCTGGATGCCTTCGGACTTTGCTTTAAGTCAGGTAATGCAGTAATTTTGAAGGGGGGCAGTGATGCCATTAATTCCAATACCGCCATTGTTGATATTATTCAGAAGGCTCTTTTGGAATGTAAAATTAACCCTTCCTGCATCCAGCTTATTAAAAGTACGGACAGAGCTGTTACAACCGAATTTATGCACATGAATGACTATGTGGATGTACTTATACCAAGAGGCGGTGCGGGACTTATTAAAGCTGTTGTAAACAATGCCACCATTCCGGTAATTGAAACCGGAACCGGTAACTGTCATGTGTATGTGGATGATTCTGCAGATTTTGATATGGCACTGGATATAATTGAAAATGCCAAAACTCAGAGAATCGGCGTATGTAATGCCTGTGAATCCCTTCTGGTGCACAAAGACATTGCAGAAGAATTTATACCTCTTCTTGCCAAACGTCTTTTTTCACACAATGTGGAAATTCGTGGAGATGATAAATCCCGTATTATTGTCCCGGAATTTACACCGGCTACGGAAGAGGATTATGGAACAGAATATCTGGATTACATTGTATCCCTCAAGATAGTGGACAGCATTGATGAAGCCATAGACCATATTAACAGATATAATACCGGTCATTCAGAGGCAATCGTTACAAATAATTACGCAAATTCCCAGAAATTTCTGGATGAGATTGACGCTGCAGCAGTATACGTAAATGCTTCCACCAGATTCACCGATGGCTTCGAATTCGGATTTGGTGCGGAAATAGGTATAAGCACTCAGAAACTGCATGCAAGAGGGCCTATGGGTCTTAAAGAATTAACCACCACAAAATATATAATTTATGGTAACGGACAAATCAGATAGTCCATAGAAAGGTAAAATATGAACCAGCAATTAACAACGCCTCCGGTTGAAGAACCAAAAAGGCAGTATTATTTTATTGAACGTCTGAAAAGCATTATACATGATAAAGCTGTATCAGAAAACAGAGAACTGACTTACCATATACAGACCTTCGGCTGCCAGATGAATGCCAGGGATTCTGAAAAACTTGCAGGTGTTCTGGAGCAGATAGGTTATAAAGAAACCGAATCAGAAGAAGCTGATTTTGTCATATACAACACCTGTTCGGTCAGGGAGAATGCCAATACAAGAGTATACGGCAGACTTGGACATCTTAATGTCATCAAAAAGAAAAATCCTCATATGCTTATAGCCATGTGCGGATGTATGATGCAGGAAACGGATGAAATAGAAAAAATAAAATCCTCCTACAAATTTGTGGATATTGTTTTTGGTACGCACAATATTTTCAAATTTGCCGAACTGATATATGACAGACTCCAATCCGACAGAATGATTATAGATATCTGGAAGGATTCCGATAAAATTGTGGAAGATTTACCTAATGTGCGTAAATTTCCATTTAAATCAGGAGTTAATATCACCTACGGCTGTAATAATTTCTGCAGTTACTGCATCGTTCCATATGTAAGGGGGAGAGAACGCAGCAGGGAGCCACAGGACATAATCCGTGAAATAGAACGATTTGTATCTGACGGAGTTAAAGAAGTTATGCTTCTGGGGCAGAATGTGAATTCTTACGGAAAAAATCTGGAAAAGCCCATAACCTTTGCAGAACTTCTTAAGGAGGTTGCCCGGATAGAAGGTCTGGAAAGAATACGTTTCATGACCCCTCATCCAAAGGATTTATCCGACGAACTTATAGATGTTATGAAAAACACCCCTAAAGTGTGCAGACATATCCATCTGCCGCTCCAGTCCGGAAGTTCAAGAATTTTACAGCTTATGAACCGCCACTATACCAAAGAAGATTATCTTCTTTTAGTGGACAAAATCCGAAGGGAGCTTCCTGATGTGGCACTTACCACAGATATTATAGTTGGATTTCCGGGAGAGACCGAAGAAGATTTTGAAGATACGGTTGATGTGGTAAAACAGGCAGAATTTGACAGTGCCTTTACATTTATATATTCCAGAAGAATCGTTACACCGGCGGCCTCCATGGAGAATCAGGTTCCGGCAGATGTTACCAAACGCCGTTTTGACCGTCTGCTTAAGGCAGTTTCCGAATCAGCCTCAAAGCGCTGCGGCAAAGATGTGGGAAAGACTATGCCGGTTCTTGTAGAAGAAGTAAACGCCCAGCACCCCGAACTGGTTACCGGAAGATTATCCAATAATACTCTGGTACATTTTCCGGGAGATTCATCGCTTACAGGTCAGATTGTAACTGTTTTATTAAAGGAGAGTAAAGGATTTTATTATATCGGCGAAATGATTAATTAAGCCGTAATTATGGTGTGTACAGGGATAGGGAATTTAGGAAGAAGAAGGACAAAAGAAAATGCATGATTTAAAACCGAAGTTGTTTTCTGTTATGAAAACATATTCAAAAGACCAGTTAATTAAGGACATTATTTCCGGAATTATTGTGGCAATTATTGCCCTGCCGCTTTCGATTGCACTTGCCATTGCATCGGGAGTAAGCCCGGAAAAAGGTCTTTACACCGCTATTATAGCAGGCTTCTGTATTTCATTTTTCGGAGGAAGCCGGGTTCAGATAGGAGGACCTACAGCCGCTTTTGTAGTAATCATATACGGCATTATTGAGCAGTATGATGTAAGCGGACTTATTGTTGCCACCATTATGGCAGGTATATTTATGATTATTTTCGGCATTTGCCGTGCCGGTAATCTGATTAAATTTATTCCATATACAATTACAACCGGATTTACCGCCGGAATTGCCGTAAGCATTGCCGTAGGGCAGATTAAGGATTTTATGGGAATTGATATGGGAGCACTGCCTTCAGATTTTATTGACAAGGTAATAGCCCTTGGTAAAAACATTACAAAGCTTAACTGGATTGCCCTTGGTATAGGCGTTCTGGCCCTTATCATACAGATTTTCTGGCCTAAGCTTATGGGTCTTTTGCCGGAGAAGCTTAAATACGTTAAGGCCATTCCCGGCTCACTTATTGCCATAATTATTTCAACTGTACTGGTAAACTGTCTGGGACTTCCGGTAAATACCATAGGCAGTCTTAATTATGATTTATCTGCAAAGCTGCCAACAATATCCATACCCAATGTCAATTTTGAGATGATTAAGAATTTAATCAGCCCGGCTTTTACCATTGCCATTCTTGCCAGCATTGAATCATTGCTGTCCGCAGTGGTTGCCGACGGAATGATTGGAAGCAAGCACCG
>JBJEND010000041.1:0-3697 GCA_051880015.1 Butyrivibrio sp.
CAGCCCCCATTCTTTTTCTTTATTGTAATAAATACTGTCATTACCCTCCCATATTAAATCTGCCGTCTGTGTTCCGTTTCCGTCTGTAAAAATAACATTGGGATATTCCACGTCTGTGGAATACAGAAATACACCGTCTCCCAAATCCGTCATCTTAAGTCCCGGCCAGCCTTGATTATTGGTATTGCTGTCAATCCACATATAGCAATATACATCCTCCCAGCCTGCCGTATTTTTCATATAAATATGATATTTTCCGGTGCTTTCGTCATAGATTTGTGCTTCATGGTCACTCTTGTTCTTATTGTAAATGTGTTTGTAGGTATATGTATTTTCACCATCCGAAGCTGTAACGGTAAGCTTTATATGGCCTCCGTACTCCGTATTTTCTCCAAGGGTAATTGAAGTTTCTTCGCTGAAATTGTACACCTGTCCGTCATCAATGCAGTATGTACCCGATACTGCGTTGCTTAAACTGATTGTCACGGTAAATGTGTCCGTTGATACTGTTCCCCCCGGAACTGACACATTCACTGCCGGAACGGTATCTGTATTATATACCACGGCTATTCCGTCGCTGCTTTCAACTTTGCCGGTTATATTTCCCCCGGAAACAGTAAATTTATTACCGCTGACTCTGTCAGTATATTCCCCGTCAGCCATATGCTTTACTTTAAGGCTCACATTCCCTGCCCCATTCAGATTGACAATAACTATTCCGGAATTTCCTCTTTCAATATATACGATGCTGTCGGTGGAGGAAACACTTTCACTCTGTCCTATAAATGCGTTCTTGAAATTATTTACTGCCGCAACCGAGGGGTCGCTCCAGGTCATTGTACCTACATCCCCCATATTGGTCTGTACCAGAGAAAGGGTACTTTTTTTATTGCCATTTTCATCCACCAGATTCTCTGAATAATAAGGTCTGGCAAGATACAGAGGGGTGGCATCCTTTCTGGAGGCAACAATAGCCCAGGTCTGCTTTATCATTGTGTCAGTGGCAAGATATGATGAGCCGCTGCCCACATAGGTATCATGGGATTCATTCCATACAACCACCTTTTGTGCATCATAGGAATACCCTGAATTGGCAGCACTTCCTGCGTTTTTGTACCTTACGTCATTTCTTCTGTTGTCTCCCGTTGCACTGTCCGTAACGGACATATATTTGGTATAATTGGATATACTGAAGTTGTCTCCCGGTGAATTTAATATCTCACCATATATGAAAAGTTCCCCCGGCGCATACTCCCTTATTCCGTTTATGACATTCGGCCAGAAATCACTGGCAAATGCCGGATTGTCGTCAGGTGTTTCAATATGCTTTGCCGCATCAAATCTGAATCCGTCCGCACCGCAGTCCACACACTCCTTTAAAAAGTCCAGAACCATCTGCTGAACTCTTTCATCTGCTGTGTTTAAATCCGGCATGCCTATGGTGCCCTGGGTGAGATGTTCCCTGCCATCGCTCATCCAGCACTGCATGTCATTAATGTGCCAGTAGGTTTCATCCGTCATTAAAGCTTCATTACAGTAGGTTCCCACCTGGGGAGAGATATCCGACATGGAATTCTGCCAGCCTTTGATATTGCCCATATGGTTTGTTACAACATCTACTATTACTTTAATGCCGTATTTATCTGCTTCATTACACATATCAATAAATTCCTGTTTGGTGCCAAGAAAGCTTTGACCGTTATCACAGATATTAAAGCTCACCGGCTGATACAGCTTCCACCACTGGCCGTCGCTTCCTCCCGTACCGTTAGGCGTACCTACATTGGTATATACTTTTCCTTCATAGGTATAATCCTTGGCCTGCTGCACGGGTGAGGTCTGAATACTGCTAAAGCCTGCCTGGGCAATCTCCTGCATATGTTCTTTTATATTGTTGTAGGACCAGTTCCAGCAATGAAGTATGGCACCCTCATTGGTATTATCAGCCAGCCCGTAATCCGTCACGTCCCCATCGCTGCCATTATTACTGTTTTGGCCGTTATCCACTGTTGTCGGCTGTTCCTTCCGGGATGTGGTGCCTTCCTGATTATCCTCTGTTGATGTAGTCTCTTCGTCAACGTCAGTATTAACCCTGTTATTTTCAGGCCTGTTATTGCAGGCAAAAACAATTACGCCAATGATTACAATAACTAAGACCACCCCTACAATACACACCGGGATTTTATGTTTCCTAAAAAAATCCTTCAATGAAATACCTCCTTATTCATCTTACCTTCTATCCAAAGGCCTCCTCCTGCAAAAGCTTCTCTATTCCCTGCCCGCTGTATTCAGGATGAACAGCAATATATTCCGTGCTTTTTTTGTTTTCAGAAAAAATCAGTACACCCACAACTACATTGTCATGGAGGGCAACCACTGCGGTATGATTCTCAATGGCTGTGGTCATTCCCTTCCTGAAATTCTCAATTTCTCCGGTACCGCTATAGGTGGTATCTATATCATATAATATTATTTCAAACAAACTGACACAGGATTCGAGATTCTTAAGTTGTGCCGGCTGTGTCCGGATTACCCAGTTTAATTCGCCGTGGGCATCATAATTATTTCGTATGTCAAAAAGTTTGTCCAGAAACCAGTAAGGAATCATTATACCTTCCTCCTGCATTCTAAGGGCCTCTTCCTTGCAGACATAACGAACCTGTGATACCTCCTCATACTGAAGCTTTAGGGTGGAAATATCCACATCCATTTCTATTATGTAATAGTCATCAAAACCCCTGTCAAAATTCATGGTGAAAACGGGGCGTACATGGGATAAATCAATTTTCAGTCCCAGTTCCTCATATACCTCCCTTTCTGCCGCCTCGCAACTGGAATCCCCTGCCAGTGCAGAGCCTCCCACTGTAATATCCCACATGTTGGTCCAGCCTTTTTTAAACGGCTGCCTCTTCTGTATCAGCAGCTCTCCCCGGCTGTTAAAAATACACACATGCACTACCATGTGGTAATCTCCCTTTGACAGTTTGTCTCCCCTGCGGCAAAGCCTGCCGGTCCTTACCCTGTCCCGGTCATATACATCCCATAATTCATCTTCTTTGTCTTTTAACATAGATATACTCCTTTACCATTACTGCGGCATTATACCAAAACCCTGTCTCTTTTTTATCAATTATAACATATACGATAATATTTTAAAACAATAAAAGGGGCTGTAAAAAAACTCCTCTAAAAGAAAAACAGCTATGGGCTCGCGCCCATAGCTGTTTTGGCTATAATTAATTATGCAACTAACCAAAAATACCATTGATAAATATACAATCGGCTGAAATTACCATTGGAAATCGAAAAAATAACTGATATTTCTGATCCGGTATATACTTTCTGTGATGTAATGGATCACATTTATTTCTTGCAGTTTCAACCTATATAAATACCATAATAAAATAAATCGTCAAATCAGAGCAGCTTGACCCAAAGTAGTTTAATAGATAAACGTGACTCATTTTTATGATGGGTCAATATGAAAAAAATGCTTCAAAAAGCCCGCAACTTCTTGTGTTTTACGCTTGAAAAGGCAGTTCCGTGGGCCTGTAGCGTGATATTTGCTTTACAGGCCCGCGGAAACGAAGTTTCGCTTCCTGTTTGAATCCTCTCGTGGGCCTGTAGCGTGATATTTGCTTCACTGGCCCGCGGAAACGAAGTTTCGCTTCCTGTTTGAATCCTCTCGTGGGCCTGT
>JBJEND010000042.1:0-3682 GCA_051880015.1 Butyrivibrio sp.
AAAAAGCTTTGACTTCATCAGAATCAAAATCAACATAATAGCATTCCGGGCAAAGGTAGTGGGGGCTTAAAGGATTAACCTCCGTAATTCCCGACATGGTGGCCACAAAGGATGAGCCTACGGAACCTCTGGAGCCTACCAGATAGCCATCCTCCACTGATTTCCATACCAGCTTCTGGGCAATGATATACATAACCGAATAGCCGTTGGAAATAATTGAAGTCAGCTCCTTCTCCAGTCTTTCAGTTACTATATCAGGCAGATTGGGGCCGTATATTTTATGTGCCTTACTGTAACATATTTCACGTAATGTCTCATCGGAATGGGGAATTACCGGAGGACATTTATCCGGGCGGACAGGCTCTATTTTGTCGCACATATCCGCTATCTTACGGGTATTGGACACAACTACCTCATATGCCTTTTCCTCACCCAGATACATAAATTCTGCCAGCATTTCTTCAGTGGTACGAAGATACAATGGTGCCTGGTTATCCGCATCATCAAATCCCTGGCCCTTCATAATTATTCTTCTGTATATTTCGTCTTCGGGATTCAGGAAATGCACGTCACAGGTAGCCACTACCGGCTTATTAAACTTCTCTCCCAGCTCAACAATCTGCCTGTTTATCCCGATTAAATCTTCGTTGGATTTAATCTGGGGCAGCTTTGGATCCTCAATCATAAAATGGTTATTTCCCAGTGGCTGAATTTCCAGATAGTCATAGAAATTAACCAGTCTTACAATTTCCTCGTACTGTGCCCTGTGTAAAAGAGCCTGATACAATTCCCCCGCTTCGCAGGCAGAACCCAGTATAAGTCCTTGGCGATGCTTTAATATTTCACTTTTGGGGATTCTGGGTCTTCGGTTAAAATATGTAATATGGCTCATGGATACAAGCCTGTATAAATTAACCCTGCCTTCCTCCGTAGCCGCCAGGATTATGGCATGATAAGTTTTTGCTTTTCTGATGGCATTTACATTAAATTCTTCTATATCGTTAATCTCGTCCAGATTATATATATCCCTTGCTTCCAGTTTGTCTGTCAGGGCAAGGAAAATATCTGCGCAGGCATTGGCATCGTCCACTGCCCGGTGATGATGAAATCCCGGTACATTAAGAGCCTTTGCCACATGGTCCAGTGTAAATTTACCAAGCTGGGGCAGCAGGGCTCTGGAAAGTGCCACGGTATCAATAACAGTACATGTAAAATCTATCCCCAGAATGGTTTTGGCCTTCTCTTTAATGAAGCTTACGTCAAAGCCGGCATTATGGGCTATCAGTACCGCATCATTGCAGAATTCCAGAAATCTGGGCAGCACCGTTTCCACAGGCTCAGCATTCTCCACCATTTTGTCGTTAATGCTTGTAAGCTGTTCAATATGAAAAGGAATAGGAATTTGGGGATTAACAAACACTGAAAATCTGTCGGTTATTTTTTTATTCTGAATTTTAACCGCTCCTATTTCGATAATACGGTCATTAACCGGTGAAAGACCTGTCGTCTCCAGATCAAACACCACATATGTATCGTTAAAATCCTGACCTTTAGGGTCTTCAATTATTTTTTTCAGGTCGTCTACCAGATAGGCTTCCAATCCATATATAATTTTAAAATCTTTATTATCCAGTTTGGTATGAAAAGCCTCGGTAAAGCCCTGTACTACTCCGTGGTCCGTTATGGCCAGGGCGGGATGTCCCCAGGCACAGGCCTGTTTTACAATGGCTCCTGCATCGGATACACCGTCCAGCTCGCTCATCTTGGTATGGCAGTGAAGCTCAACTCTCTTTTCCAGTGCCATATCTGTTCTCTTAACCCTGAAATCAGGGATTTTCATTATGCCGGATACGGAACCTATAATAAGTTCTCCCGTAAATCTGTCAATGGTGGTGGCTCCTTTTATCTTGAAAAAAGCTCCTTTTTTAATTGAATCTTTGATTTCCCCAAGCTGCTCCGGCATGAGAAACATCTTAACTGTTATGGAGTCGGTATAATCTGTCATATCAAACATGAGAATAATCTTGCCGCTTTTCAGTTCTCTGCTGTCCACAGACATAACCTGTCCCCGGAAAGTTATTTCTCCCATTTCATGAACTACACCGTCCAGAGTAACCGGCTCATCTTCAAAATCCCTGCCATATATAACATCCGGATTATCGGATCGTCTGACAGAGCGCTTATACTCGCCGTTTCTGCTGTACAAGTCATTTTTGCCGCCTGATGCTTTGGTGGCACTGCCGTTTTTTTCTGATGGTATATTATTCTTTGCCTTGGCAGTTTCCACAGGCCCGGATACGTTTTCTTCTGTCTTTTCTGTTTCCGCCGTTTTCCCTGCCCGCATGGAAATTTCTTCCACCATGCGGTTGATTTTATATTCTGCCTCCCGGCTCTGGCGGCTTTCTTTTGCCTTCTCATATACAAAATCAATCTCAATTTCCTGACCGAAGCGGTACAGCATCATGTCCCGTACAATATCCCCAAGTTCTTTTGAATACTCTCGGGATACAAAATTATCTTTAAGGGTAAACACAAGATTACCGGCCTCTGTTACATCAATTACCGCATCGTTTAAAAGCTGATACAGCATCATATTCTTTTTCTTAAGTTCAAAGAGCATGCTTTCCCTGTATTCTTCCATAATGGTTTTAGGAGTATGCAGGGAGGAAAGTTCAAATTTTTCCATAATCCGGACATCCATGCCAAAAAAAGGCTTTATCTGACGTTTTATTTCCGTTTCCACCTTGGAAATAACATCCCGTCCGATGAGCCTTGTAAATTGTATATATATTTTAACGCCGGTTCTTGCCCTGTTCATTGATATATGATATACCACCGCTTCGGCAAAAATTCCGGTTAATTCTTCACTAAGCTGTAAAGTAGGAAAAGCTTCAAAAAATTTCTTCTGTTCCATAAATTACCTCTGTTCCCAATGTTCCAGTTCATACTGCAGAACACTTAAAAGCTCCTCTTCCGGAACCTTTCTCACTATCTCCCCATGCTTAATAAGGAGGCCTTCTTTGTCTCCTCCCGCAATACCTATGTCTGCTTCTTTAGCTTCTCCAGGTCCGTTTACCACACAACCCATAACTGCCACTTTAATATCAAGGTTGTAATTCTGAACCATCTGCTCCACACTATTGGCAAGGGAAATTAAATCAATTTTGGTTCTGCCGCAGGTAGGGCAGGAAACCACCTCAATTCCGCCCTTTCTAAGTCCCAGTGTTTTAAGAATAAGCTTTGCGGAACGGATTTCCTCCACAGGGTCACCTGTAAGGGATACCCTTACAGTGTCTCCTATTCCCTCATTGAGAATTATTCCAAGTCCCACAGCGGATTTAATATTACCGGAATAAAGCGTACCGGATTCGGTAATTCCTACATGAAGGGGATATCTGCACTTTTGGGCCAGAAGTCTGTGGGCATTTACACACATAAGCACATCTGACGACTTAATGCTTACAACCAGATTATCATATCCGGCTTCCTCTATGATATGCACCTTGTCAAGGGCGCTTTCCACAATTCCCTCTGCCGTAACCCTGCCATATCTGGCAATAATATCTTTTTCAAGAGAACCGCTGTTGACTCCAACCCTTATAGGAATATTTCTCTCACGGGCGCAGTCCACCACTGATTTTATTTTGTCCTTACCGCCTATATTCCCCGGATTGATACGGAT
>JBJEND010000043.1:0-18602 GCA_051880015.1 Butyrivibrio sp.
TTTATTGCCGTTGCTTCCTTCAATCCATTTAACAGGCTCCACTACATGGGGATGTGTTCCTATTATAAGGTCTGCACCGTTATCAGCAAAAAACTGTGCCCATTGTTGCTGCTCTTCTGTTTCCGTAAGTACATACTCAGTTCCCCAGTGGGGCAGAACAATTACAAAATCTGCCAGTTCATTGGCTCTTGCCAAATCATCGGCAATTTCATCCCTTGTATATTCGTTCATTAAATCTACCAGATACGGCATATCCTCAGGAAGGGAAAAACCATTAAGACCGTAGGTATAGTTAAGCAGGGCAACCTTAATACCGTCAATATCCTTAACGGTAATATTCTGAGAGTCCTCATAGGATTCATGGATTCCCAGATAAGTTGTATCAGGATGAGTGGTCTTCCAGAAATTAATGGTATTCAAAACTCCGGAAGCATGCTGGTCAAGAGTATGGTTGGTAGCAAAGAGCACTGCATCAAAACCTGCATTGACAAGGGCGGTACCAAGTTCGGTTCTTACATTAAATGTCGGGTAACCGATATTTCCCTTTTCATTTCCGCCGAAAATGACCTCCTCATTAACAATGGCAAGGTCGGCGGCCTGTATTTTATCTTTAACATTAGCAAAAAGATAATCATAATTATAGGAGCCGTCAGGCATGGCGGCAGGAGAGCTGGCTCCGGCGTGCATTAACATATCTCCCACGGCAGTAACCGTTATGGTGACAGGATCTATATCCTTAATAACCGGACTGGTCTGGGGTTCTGTTTCGGAAGTGGGTTCCGTTGAGGAAGAACTTTCTAAAGAACCGGATGCATCCACCGGGGCGGTATTATTCTTGCAGCCTGAGAAAAGACAGCATACCCCAAGGGAAAAAACTAATAAAATAACAAAGGCTTTTCGTTTCATTAATCCATCTCCTAATATTGAATATTCTTCTATTATTATACAATTAATATTTTATATATGCAAATTATATATGGCAATGCCTTTATTTATAAATAAGAAACAATATGTTGCAAATTGAAGATAAAAGAAGTATATTGATATAATCTAGCGCAACTAAATAGGTTGTTGACATTTAAAACATTTTCAAATATAATAATTGCAAATCACACGAAAATGCTATTATAACAATACCTAGCATGATAAAAATACAAAAACAAAGGAGAAAATATGGATACAAGAATTAACTCATCAACCAACAATTTAGTAAATATGTATGCTATTAATGATTATTCAGCATTGAATAGAATCGATAGTTCAGAGAGCCCATATGGTGTAAGTGCCATATTAGAAATTTCTGCTACTGGTCGCAGTGTATCAAATCAATCTTATCAGTCAATGTTGTCCAGTTTAAAGTTTTACACAGGCCCTATCAGTGGGGACCTTACTACATCTCTTTCTCAAAAAGCAATTAAAAACTTTCAAAGGGTATATGGACTAAGTATAACTGGTAGTCTGGACTCCAATACAATAAATAAATTGAATAGTGTATATACATTTTACTGCAATACCTGCAAAGATGCAGATTTGCAAACACTTGCCAATAACTGGAATATGGATCAGCTACAGAAAGATAACATGGCATTGACATGGACTTTTTTAAGACAAGGAATGTCCTTAACTTCTATACAGGCAGCCGGAGCGATGGGAAATATAATGCAGGAAAGTAAATTTACCCCCTCCAATGCATATGATTCTGTATATCCGGGAGCTTACAATCCGGAGTATCAATACGAAACAGACGACCAAATTGCATATGGTCTTATACAATGGAAACATCCTGTAAGAAAAGGATTACTTCTTTCAGAAGCACAGAATATGCAATTGGATGTATCAGATATCAATGCACAGTTTTCTTGTTTAAGGGCTGAGGCAAATTCAAGCGATTATTGCAAAGATGGTTGGACTAATTTAGGAAAATCCACTACCGTTGCAAGTTCGACTGAAGTTTTTAAGAGCCAGATTGAAATGTGCACGGATAACACATTGCAGACAAGAAGAAACTATGCAGAATTAATATATAATGCCTTAGCATAAGTTTGGAAGGGAGAAATTCAATGAATAAAAAAGTCTTTTTACTCTTATTATCCTGTATATGTATAATCCTTTCCGGTTGTACAGTATATGTTAATCCTGCAAACAGTAATATGGAAAAATCAAATTATACACCGGAAAGCAATACAACACCGGCGGTCACTGACGGGACTTCCTCAGTGGAATATTCTACCGAACTGCCTACACCGGAGGAAACCCTGATACCGGATGATGAATTAAACACCATTCAGAAAATTCTGCTTAATATGGAAGAATTTATAGATACTGAGGATGGACAATATAAGAAGGTTGAAGACATCAGGGGATTCTATATGTTGGACACATATACATATTATGCAAGTCATTTTTTTCGTATGGATCTGGATGGAAACGGAACCGAAGAGGTCGTTGCTGTCATGTCCGGGATAGGAACCCGAATGATTTTCTATGAGATAGACGGAAATATATATATGGATCAAATCTTTGCCAACGATATGGCACCGGTTTTTACAGACGGAGTATTTGAGCGTTTCTGTAATGTTAGAACAGGTTCACTTGACAGAATTAAGGAATTCACTACTGATGGAATAGTTACGGAAACTATGTTAATCACATATGTCCCGGATATGGAGCGCATATATTATACCAACTGGGATGACTTTGACAATGAGGTCAATTCCATTACTGCCGAAGAAGCTGACAGAATTAAAAATTCCCACTCCACAATAGAAATTGAAGAATATGAATTCAACAGAAAAAATGTTGAAACCATTCTCATAGATTAGAATACATAAATATTTTATGCAAATTATATATGGCAATGCCTTTATTGACAAATGAAAATTCTGCTGATAACATATTGTCTAGAATTATTTTTAGGAGGTAGCTTTTGATGGCTGGTTATTCAAAAGAAGATATATTGAGAATGGTTGAGGAGAATGAAATTGATTTTATACGCCTTCAGTTTACTGACATTTTCGGAATCCTTAAGAATATTGCTATTCCAAAATCACAGTTAGAGAAGGCATTGAACAATCAGATGATGTTTGACGGTTCTTCAATAGACGGATTTGCCCGCATAGAGGAGTCTGATATGTATCTTCGCCCGGATTTAGACAGTTTTGTGGTTTTTCCCTGGTCCAAGGAAAGCGGCACAGGCAGGGTGGCAAGACTTATCTGCGACGTATACAGGACAGACGGAACACCTTTTGAGGGAGACCCAAGATATATTCTTAAAAAAGCAGTTGCGGAGGCTGCCAGACTTGGTTACAAATTCAATGTAGGACCTGAGTGTGAGTTTTTCCTGTTTAATCTGGATGATGACAAAGCTCCCACCACATGTTCCAACGAAAGAGCAGGATATTTTGATTTGGGACCTAATGATTTAGGTGAAAATTCCAGAAAGGATATGGTTCTTACCCTGGAAGAAATGGGATTTATCATTGAGGCAGCACACCACGAATGTGCCCCCGCCCAGCATGAAATAGATTTCAAATACGGAGAAGCCGTTACTACTGCAGATTCCATAATGACATTTAAACTGGCAGTTAAGACCATAGCCCAGAAGCACGGACTTCATGCCACATTTATGCCTAAGCCAAAGGCATTTATGGCAGGCTCCGGAATGCATATTAATATGTCCCTTGAGAAGGACGGAAAGAATGTTTTTTATGACCCGAATGGAAAAGATGGATTAAGTAAAGAAGCATATCATTTTATTGCAGGTATTATGAAGCACATTAATGGTATGGTAGCTATTACCAATCCGCTGGTAAATTCATATAAGAGACTTGTACCGGGTTATGAAGCACCGGTATATATTGCCTGGTCAGCTAAAAACAGAAGTCCGTTAATCCGTATTCCGGCTGCAAGAGGAATGGGAACAAGAGTTGAGCTTCGTAATCCTGACCCATCGGCCAATCCATATCTTGCCATTGCAGTATGCCTTATGGCGGGACTGGACGGAATTAAGAATCAGCTTGAACCCGGTGACAGTGTGGATGCCAACATCTATGAGATGAGCAAGAAGGAGAAGAAGGAAAGAGGCATTGAAAGCCTTCCGGAAACTCTTTATGATGCAGTCAGGAATATGGAAAAGGACGAGGTGGTAATGAATACCCTCGGTGAAGAAACTGCAGAGAAATATATCAGAGCAAAGAAAAAAGAATGGGCCGATTATAAGGTAACGGTAAGTGACTGGGAAATCGGAGAATATCTTTATAAATATTAATATTTTTTGTAAGTATTAACTAGCAGCATGGCGATAAGCTGAAATTCAAACTCATTGTTTATATTGAGAATGGATTTCAGCTTTCCTATACGGTAACGTATGGTGTTAGGATGTTGAAACAGCAGCCTGCCTGTTTCTTCAATATTGAAATTACATTGTACATATGTGTATAAGGTTTCCGGTAAATATTTATTCCGGGCCGGATTGCCTCCCTCAATTAATGTCATGATATCTTTAAGGTATTCATGGATATAGGCGTTGTCTGAGGCAGCAAGAAGCAGGTTATATATCTTTAAATCATCATATTTTATAATGGAAGCATTTTCGGACTGACAGATATGGTTTGCATACAGACTGCGTTCAATGGCAATGTCTATTTTGGATAAAGGAAGCAGGCTGTTATTAAGTCCGATATAAAAGCCGGAATCGGTTATATCCAAATCTCTTCTTAAATTCAGCCAGTTCTGTTCAACTGTACGACTGTCGGTTTTCTCCCTGTAAAAATACATAAAAAGAATTCCCTTTTTGTATTTGGTAAAGTGAATATCAAAGGAGCGTGTCATATTATCTTTTTTAAGCTGTATTTTATTAAGATACCTCTGTATTGAAAAATTATCGATAGTCCTGCGATATGAAATATACATTGTGGAGGCATAAAGGGATTTATCCTTCTGTATGTATTTCAACAGTTCATCTATTCTGTCAGAATTACTCTCTTTTTCAAAAAAAGAATTTATCAGCGCTTCAGAGTAGTCATAGTTGGTATTGGAGCGAATGGATTCGTTAATATTCAGTATTACATCTTCAATATAAATGGAATGGAAAAAAAACAAAGGCACTTCTTTTTCATTGGCCAGTTCAATAACTTCCCGGGGAAGAGTATTATACAGGACGGATTTGATTGCAATGGCGGAAACCCCGATATCCATTAATCGGGAGAAGCTGGAGTATATTTTATCCGGGTTCTCTTTTGCATAGAGAAGACTGGTTAATACAAAGTCACCTTCGTGAAAATCACAAAAATTCTCCTCAATACCTTCATAATCCAGAACCACCACGTTAGAAACAACTCTGTACAGGCCTCCTTCGCCGGCACACAGGGTAAAGTTGGAGAAATAATCAAATTGTTGCAAAAGAGCAATATTAAGCATATAATCCGCCTTTCAGTTATCTTTCTTATATCAAAAGTATATCAGCTTATTTTTTAGGTGACAATATTGTTTTTGTAATTTTTACAAAAATAACCGGGAATATTTGTGGGGATAACATAGAAATTCCCGGTTTTATTCTGTTAAAATATAAAAAACAAAGGAGATTAGAAGTATATGTATGTTGCAAACGGAACAGGAAGATTGAAAAAAGTGCTGGTTTCAAAGCCGGAGTTTTTAAGGCCGGCTCCCATTAATGAGATTGCAATAAAATGGAAGAATACCGAGCTGGATGTGGACAGGTTGTTGGAGGAACACCGGATTTTTGTAGATGCATATAAAAGAGCCGGCGTTGCAGTGGAATATCTGGAGGCGGATGCAGAAAGACCCAATTCGGTATTTGCCAGAGATTTCGGAGGCTGTATTAAAGAAGGTTATATCTTGGGCAATTTTAAGCTTCCTCTCAGGTATAAAGAACATACGGATTATGAAAAACTTATGGAAGAACTGGGTATTCCTAAAATTGCGGAATGCAGGGAAGGAATCTTTGAAGGCGGAGATTTTGCCTTTCTCAATGACAAATGGATTGCCATAGGAATGGCAGACAGAACGGATGAAAAGGGAGTTGAAGAAATACGCAGTCAGATTGAACCTTTGGGTTATATGGTGACGGCGGTTAAACTGAATCCTTCATATCTGCACCTGGACATGTGTTTTAATCTGGTGGATGAGCATCTGGCAGTTACTTACAAAAATGGCCTGCCAAAGGAATTTGTAAAAATGCTGTACAAAGCGGACATTAAGCTTATAGAGACAGAGGAAAAGGACATATTTCTTCACGGCTGCAATCTTCAGGCACTGGGGAATCACAGAGTATTGACATTAAAGCAGAATGCAAGGGTGAACGAGGCTCTGGCAGCCAACAAAATGGAGATTATTGAGCTTGATATAACCGAAATTTTAAAGGCAGGGGGCGGACCCCACTGTATGACATTCCCTTTAATCAGGGAAAATAATTAAAGAAATAGGGATGATAATATGAGTATTTTTTTAGTAGACGAATATAAAAATATGGAGCCGTATATACCGGGGGAACAGCCTAAGGACAGGGCATACATTAAATTAAATGCCAATGAAACCTCCATGCCTCCTTCCCCTAAGGTGTTTGAAGCTATTGCGGCCAGCGAGGGAAAATCCATGAGCTACTATGCGGACCCCTACGGACATGAATTCCGTCAGGCCGTGGCCGAGGTACATAAAGTACCGGAGGATCAGGTTTTTGTGGGCAACGGAGCAGATGAGGTGCTGAGCTTCTGCCTCCTTAGCTTTTTCAGACCGGGAATGAAAATATTTTTCCCGGATATTACCTATGGTTTTTATCACACATATGCAAAAACATACCGTCTGGAAATGGAAGAAATTCCGGTAAAGGATGATTTAAGCATTGATATTGAAGATTATATGGATGTGGATGGTGACATTATTTTAGCCAATCCCAATAATCCCACCGGATTAATGATTCCTGTGGCAGATATTGAACGTCTGGTAAAACGCAACCCTAACCGGATGGTTATTATAGATGAAGCATATGTGGACTATGCAGAAGAATCCTGTATTCCCCTTGCCCTGAAATATCCCAATATAGTGGTAGTACATACTTTTTCCAAATCCAGAAATCTGGCAGGCGCTCATATAGGATTTGCAGTGGCATCCAAGGAAATTATAGCGGACATGATTAAGATTAAATTCTCATTCAATCCCTTCAATCTGAATTCCATCACCATGTCTGTGGGGGTGGCAGCGGTTAAAGATGTGGAGTATCTTAAGGAATGCGTGGCCAAAACCATAAAAGTAAGAGAAAATTTTAAACTGGAGCTGGAAAGGGAGGGATTTCATGTCATTCCTTCCAAAGCCAATTTCCTTCTGGTATATCATGACGGAATTTCTTCAGATGTTCTGTGCAACAGGTTAAAGGGAAAGGGTATTTTGACAAGACATTTTGCAGACGAACGGATAACAAAGTATCTTAGAATTACCATCGGAACCAAAGAAGAGATGGAGGAAGTTATGAATGCCATCAGGGAAGTATTCAGGGAGATGGGAGTATGAAAAAGATACTTATATGTGATTATGAAAATGTATGCGAAAAAGATTATTCACTTACGGTGAAAGCTATTGAGGAAATCATGGGCAAGGCAGAAGTGGTGATCTGCGCCTATGCCGGAAAAGAAGAGTTGTATGATATTATACAGGACGCAGAGGGAATGATTACGGCATTTCTGCCTCTGGATAAAGAGTTTTTCAAGCATGCAAAAAAGCTTAAATGCATATCCCTTAATGCAGTGGGTTACAGTAATGTGGACCTTGCTGCGGCAAAAGAATGCGGTGTGACGGTCTGTCATATTGCCGAATACTGTACTGAAGAAGTGGCAGAGCATACATTGGCTTTGATAGGTGCGTTAAACCGCCATCTGAAATTTTATACATATGAAGTTGAACAGAGAAAACAGTGGAGTTATTCAGAAATTACAGGAAGAAAGAATCTCTCCTCCCAGACGATTGCTGTTTTTGGCTTCGGTAAAATAGGAAAAAGAGTGGCAGGACTGGCAAAGGCGTATAATATGAAGGTACTGGCCGTGGACCCATATCTGGATAGTAAAACCGCTGATGAATTTGGAGTATTGAAGGTTTCGGCAGAAGAGGCACTGGAAAATGCTGATATTGTCACTAATCATATGAATCTTACAAAGGATAATTATCATTTCTTTAATGATGAAGCCTTTGGAATGATGAAAAGAAAACCTCTGTTTATCAATGTGGGAAGGGGCGCATGTGTAGATGAGAAGGCGCTGGAAAAAGCTCTTAACAGCGGGCAGATAAGCGGAGCGGGACTTGACGTTCTGGAGGATGAAAATCCGGTTCTGGAGGGTAATACTTTACTGCACAGGGATAATGTTCTGATTACTCCCCACAGCGCCTTCTATTCTGCGGAATCCATAGAAAAACTCCAGACCGTAAGCGGAAGCAACATGGCGCATGTACTGAAGGGAGAACCGGAAAAAGCGGAAGAAATGATAAAGCTTCATGAGTATATGAAATAATGACATAGCATTGACTTTTGAATTTTAGAGGTATATCATATAGACAATATAAAATTTTTGGTGCAACGGAGCGCAGGTCCTTATGGCTGCGCTTTTTTTGTGTCATTAGAAATGAGTGTATATTATGGCAAAATACCTGTTAAAGAGAATCTTATATGGAGCATTTTCAATTGTGATTGTCGTTGCGCTGGTTATGATTATGATATATTCCCTGATGAATCGTGACTTGATTTTTGCAAATGATTCCAATTATTCCCATCAGAATAACAATGCAAAGGTGGTATACAAGTACCAGAAGTGGGAAGAGTATGGATATCTTGACTATGTAACATATTCTGATTATCTTCTTGATTTAACATTAAACGGAGAAATTGATGAGGATACAAGAAGCCGTGTGGTAGGAATAGGCCGCACCGAAGATAAGGATTCTGACGAAGTAAAAGAATATGTGGAACAGTTTACCGCTTATTACGAAGCCAAAGGCTACACCGTGGTGCGCCTGGAGGCAGTTATGATGGGTACGAAGAAGCTGGCAAACGGTGGACAACAACAGTTGTTTGCCTATAAAGATATTCCGCTTCTGAAACGCCTGGCATCTTATTTTTCAAATCTGATAACCATAGATAATATACATGCCGTAAAAGATGATATAGGAGAACGGGGAATAGAGTTTACCTGGTATGATCCTGCATATGGCGGAGAAAAATTTTCTCCTGCAATAATCGGAAACGGAACTTTGCATAAATATCTTTTTTACTTTGATTCAAATTTTCCATACATACATCAGAATATACTTTCAATAAATCTGGGGACCTCATACTCGGTGAACAGTGGTGTTGATGTATTTACTACCATGACGCAGTCTCAAGGCCCGTATGTAAAATCCAATGTTACATATCCTACGGGACTTACCGAGGAAAGTGCGGATGATATTCATTCTGCAAGGTATATGAGTAATTCTCTTGAATCCAGTATGGTATATAAGGCTCGTTATACTGATAATTATACAGGCGTCGATACGGTTAAGAGTGGAAAATCCAAAATAGGTTATTCATTTACAATCGGTATCATTGCTGTAATTCTTGCATATATGATAGGAATTCCCATAGGTATCATGATGGCAAGAAAGAAGGACAAACTGATAGACAAATTGGGAACCATTTATATCATATTCATTATTGCGGTTCCTTCACTGGCATATATTTTCATGTTCAAGGCGGCGGGTAATAAGCTTGGACTTCCAACTACATTTAACATGGATTCGATGAATAATCTGATGTATGTACTTCCTATTGTTTCACTGGCACTTCCACAGATAGCTTCTTTAATGAAATGGCTTCGCCGATACATGATTGACCAGATGAATTCTGATTATGTAAAATTTGCCAGAGCAGGAGGATTGACGGAGGGAGAAATTTTCTCTAAGCATATATTGAAAAATGCTGTTATTCCAATTATACATGATATTCCTTTCAGTGTTCTCGGAGCATTGACTGGTGCGATTATCACGGAACGCGTATATGTGGTTCCGGGCGCCGGAAATCTCCTGACACAGGCTATAAATAAATATGATAATGGTGTAATAGTAGGTGTTACATTTTTCTATGCGGTACTTACAGTTGTTTCTGTAATACTTGGGGATATTTTGATGTCACTTGTGGACCCAAGAATATCATTTTCAACAAAGGACAGGTAAAATATATGGATTATGATTTTGAGCAGTTTAATTTAACGGAAGAAGAGCTGTTTGCCCGTGTGGACCAGGGTGAACTGGAGTCTGAGAAAATCACGGCTCCACGCTATTCCTATTGGCATTCTGTTTTCCGGGTGTTTTTCAAAAACAAGGTTAATATTGTAATATTGGCGGTTCTGGTGCTGCTGATTGTATTTGCATATCTATATCCTATGTTCTTTGAATATGATAAATATGCAAATCTTCTTTCAACTACTACCAAACATTTGAAACCTACGCAGGCATTAAAACAGCTTGGGGTAAGTATTCACTGGATACTCGGTACAGGAGCGGCAGGACAGTCCACCTTTGATGCAGTATGGTACGGAGCGCGTATATCCATTTCACTGGCATTTATCTGTGCAGCAATTAATATGACAGTGGGAGTTGTTGTTGGTGCTATTTGGGGCTTTTCAAAGCGTGTGGATGTGATTATGACAGAGGTCTACAATATTATTGCAAATGTTCCCTATGTTTTGTTTATTTCCGTAATGATTATGCTTTTTACAGCCAGCTTTTGGACCATGGTTCTTACTTTGACAATTACGGGATGGCTGAGTATTGCTTATTTCATACGTACACAGGTTATTATTATCAGGGACAGGGAGTATAATCTGGCATCGAAATGTCTGGGAACATCCACATTTAAGATTGCCATGAAAAATATTCTTCCTTTCATGACTTCCATTATTGTCACTTTACTGGCTACGGAGATTCCGTCGTATATATCCTATGAAGTATTTTTAGCTTATATTGGAATGGGACTTTCAGAAATGTCACTGGGACGTCTGATTTTTGAGGCAGAGAGTGCCATGCTTACCCCGGGATGGGGATTTGAGTTCTGGAGTCCGGTTATAGTTGCTTCTATCATTACAATTGTTTTATATGTTGTGGGACAGAATCTGGGAGATGCTTCTGACCCGAGAACTCATATGTAATACTAATAGATGTGGATGACCATTTCCTGCACAATACGAGGAGAATTTATATGGAGAACAAAAAAGTACTTTTATCTATTGAAAATCTGGAGGTTAAATTCCGTGTGCGCGGAAGGCTTCTGACAGCCATTCGTGGAATTTCGCTGGATATTTATGAGAATGAGTCCATTGCTATTGTGGGCGAATCAGGCTCGGGAAAATCCGTATTTACCAAAACCTTTGCAGGTATGTTGGATTCCAATGGATTTGTCAGCAATGGGAGGATTATTTTTCAGGATGAAGAACTTGCAGATACAAAAGTGTCATTGAATCCCCTGGCCGAATATATAATAAAATATACACTAAAGAAACTTAATAACTATTCAGTACTTGAATACGGGGCTGCCACATACCGGGAAATGCTGGAATTGGAATCAGATAAAAAGAACCGTGCCGGATTGAGCGAAAAAGAACAGGAAAAGGCAGATAAGGAACTGAAAAATTTAACTGATAAAAGAACAGAGCTCTTTAATTTAAAACAGACACTGGATGGCGCAAGGGAAAAAGATAAAATAAAACAGACCTCAAAAGAAATAAATAAGCTTGATGAGCAGATTAAAAAGCATAAAAAGGAAAATAAAAAGCTCTTAAAAGAAAAGAAGTCAGCTGCTGCAAATGACATTACGTATAAAAAAGACTACAACAGTAAGCTTAAGAAACTTAAGAATACATATAAAAAAGAAATTCAGCAGGAAATTACACGGGAGACAATTAAGCGGAATGAAATATTGGCAAAGGAAATTTATCTTTCTGTGGGCCGATATAATTTTACCAAACGTATTCAGCTTGTTAATGGATTACTCAAGGCTTTGAAAAAAGCAATGTTGCTGGGTGTGGATATTAATGATGAGAATCTTAGAAATGCAGTGTTTGATGATGTGGCATTTCGTGTACAATATCTGGATGCAACTAAGGAGTTTCTCCACGGAACCTGTGTGTTAAATCTGGCCAATGTTAAATATGCCAAGGACTGGAGTCAGATTCGCGGAAGTAAAATCGCAACGGTATTTCAGGACCCTATGACATCACTGAATCCTATAATTACCATAGGAAAACAGATTACTTCCATTATAATAAAACATCAGAATTGTACGGAAGCAGAAGCGAGGGATCGGGCACTGGAACTTATGCGTAAGGTTGGAATACCTGATGCCAGAAAGCGTTTTGATGATTATCCCTTTCAATATTCAGGCGGAATGAGACAGCGTATTGTTATAGCTATTGCTCTTTCCTGTCAGCCTAAGATTCTTATATGTGATGAGCCCACAACTGCACTGGATGTTACTATACAGGCACAGATATTAAAGCTGATTAAGGATTTGCAGAAGGAATTCGGATATACCACAGTATTTATTACACATGATCTGGGTGTGGTTGCAAATATTGCTGACAGAGTTGCAGTTTTATATGCGGGACAGATTGTGGAGCTGGGCACTGTAGAGGAAATATTCTATGATCCGAGACATCCTTATACATGGGCACTTTTATCTTCTTTGCCTCAGCTTGCCCAAAGAGATACAAAGTTGTATTCCATTACCGGAACCCCTCCTTCATTGTATAATAAAATTGTGGGAGACGCTTTTGCGCCTCGTAATCCATATTGCCTGAAAATTGACACCTTAGCAGAACCCCCCATGTTTGCCGTGACGGATACTCATTATGCGAAGACCTGGCTTTTAGATTCACGGGCACCTGAAATTGAGAAACCTGAAGGAATTCAGGATATTCACAATAAACTGTTAAAAGCATTTAATATAGGAGAGATTAATTGTGGCTAAACGTAATGATAAAAAAAAGACAAGAATTACCCACTTGCCGGAGCATGGTCCGTCAGATGAAAATGGAAGAGAAATTCTTTTATCCCTAAAAAATGTGGATATAACATTTGGTAAGGGGGAAAATGCTGTTAAGGCGGTAGAAAATGCATCATTTGACATATATAAAGGGGAAACTTTTTCCCTTGTAGGAGAGTCGGGCTCAGGTAAAACTACCATTGGCAGGGCAGTAATTCGTGTGAATCCACTGGCCGGAGGAGAAATCTATTATAAGGGTGTTCCTATTTCCGGTAAAATACCCAAGTCATTGGACCGTGAAGTAATCCGTAATATTCAGATGATTTTTCAGGATCCTGCCGCTTCTTTAAATGAACGTGCAACAGTGGATTATATTGTATCGGAAGGATTGTATAATTTTCATTTATTTAAAAATGAGGCAGACCGTGTAAAGAAAGTAGAACATATTATTGAAGAGGTAGGACTTCTGCCGGAGCATCTGACCAGATACCCCCATGAATTTTCCGGAGGACAGCGTCAGCGTATCGGATTGGCCCGTGCCATGGTTATGGAACCGGAATTAGTTGTTGCTGATGAACCGATTTCTGCACTGGATGTTTCCATTCGTGCCCAAGTATTGAATCTTTTGAATAAATTTCAGAAAGAAAAACAGGTAACCTATCTGTTTATTGCCCATGATCTTTCTATTGTGCGTTTTATATCAGACCGTATAGGTGTAATTTATAAGGGGAAAATTGTGGAAGTAGCAGATGCGGAGGAATTATTTAATTATCCGCTTCACCCTTATACCCACTCTCTGATATCGGCAATTCCTATTCCTGATCCGAAATTGGAGAAAAATAAAGTGTTATATACATATGACCCTTCTATTCACGACTATAGTGAGGATAAGCCTGAGTTTATCTGTATTGGCCATGATCATTATGTATATGGTAACAGTAAGGAAATCAAGGAATATATAGAAATCCGTGAAAAAGGTGTTCCGATTAAAACCATAACTATTGCGGATGATACTGCCGGAAATGAAGATGTAATGAACCGGGCAATCATACCGGATGATGAATATGTAAAAACACCCATTCATGATACAGGAAGCAGATGGTATTGTTTCCTTTCATTTCTGCTTCCCATATTGGGTATTATTGGAGCGTGCATTTTTAAACATTTAAATTATCTGAATAACTATAAAGCCTGCAGAAAAGGAGCGATTGCCGGATTTATTACGTTTGGTGTAATTGTACTGTTGTTCCTTCTGCTGCTTCTTTTGGCGGTGATATGATTTGAGTAGAAAAATGGGAGATATGCGACCGAATTTGAAACCGGTTACTAAAGAAAAATTAAAGGAAGAACATTGGAAAGTAAGGCTGATTGCGGTGATAATTCTTATTTCCATCGGAGCTGCAGCCTTTTCCTATGCAATATTTTCCAGCCTGCAGACAGAATCCGGATGGGTGGAAATCACGGCGGATTCCGGGTCTGAAGGAATATGGGGTGATGAGTTTGTATTCCTGTATGAACTTGGTGCAGATGATGTATCCGCCACCAGGGAAAAAAAGTTGCTGACCCTTTTATATACCCGGACATCAGAACAGGCATATAAGATATTTAATAATGACATGGGATTCGAGGGAATTAATAATGTTTATGAACTGAATCATCATCCCAATGAAGTTCTGGAAGTGGATAAGGCTTTATACGACGCATTCTCTCTGTTTACAAGTTATAATAATCGAAATTTGTATTTAGGTCCGGTTTATGACCGCTATAACGAAATATTTTACTGCAACGATGACGCAGATACATATGATTATGATCCGTACCGTAACAGTGATGTTGCTTTAGAATATCTGGATATTATTAAATATGCCGGAGATTCAAAACAGATTGAATTGAAACTGTTAGGAAATAATAAAGTTGAACTTTTTGTTTCGGAGGAATATATGGCATATGCCAGAGATAATCAAATCACGGAATTTATTGATTTCTCCTGGATGAGAAATGCATTCGTTGTGGATTATCTTTCAGACGTGATGATTGAAAATGGGTATACTCACGGAACATTGTCAAGTTATGACGGATTCTCCAGAAATCTGGATGAGCGCAAAACAGAATATTCATTCAATATATATGACAGAGTCGGACAAAATATTTATGAGGCCGGCATTATGAAATACAGTGGTAAACGAAGTTTTGTTTTCTTTAGGGACTACAGACTGACCTCCAGGGATGATTGTCATTATTACGAATTTGAAAACGGAGAAATCAGGACTCCTTATCTTGATATTGACGACGGACTGTGTAAAAGTGCTTTGCCAAATCTTGTGGCGTACTCTGATAATATAGGATGTGCAGCCATTCTTATGGAAGTATGCCCTGTATATATAGCGGATGATTTTGAATCCGATAATCTGGATAAGCTAATCAGCAGCGGAATTTACAGCATATACTGCGATAACTATGGTATTATTTGTAACGATAAAATGGTACGTTTCACAGAACTGTACGACGTGGATGGAGTATCATATATATTCATGAAATAATTTTATGACTGACATAAGAAAATGTAATTTGACAATGCAATATTCTGTACATTATACTGTACCAATAATAAAAAGAAACAGGCAAAGAAGTCTATAACGGATTCTTATGCCTGTTTTTTTATTTAAAATTTCTAAAGGAGGAAAAAGTATGAAGAAAAAAATTGTCAGCTTATTTTTAGCACTGTCCCTTGCCATGAGCTTATGTGCCTGCAGTCAGAATAGTGGAAGCAGTAAGGGCTCTTCAACGGTAGATGATAGTACAACAGATGAGGGCAAGGATCCGGAAGTGGACAAGGATTCTATGGATTATTCCGAACTTTCATCCTATATTTATAATGAAGTATTGGGTGATTTTTACAGTACATATGAGAAAGCAAAAGAGTCAGAAAATGTATCCGAAAGATATGCTTTAATGGCTGTTGCAGAAGCAAAATTGCTGGAATCCGGAGTAATTATGCCTACATATACTGTTGGAGGAAGATATGCCATATCCCGTGTAGCTCCTTATACTGTTGACTACTCGTTATGGGGTTCTGATTATGAAAGATATCATCAGGCATTGGTATGTACGGAATTCATTACTGCAGAAGATCGTCTGGAAATGAAATCTAAATGGAATGAACTTAAAGGAACCGGAACCTATGAGGAATGGGCAAAATCCTTTTTGAAGGAAAAAGGATATACACTAAAGTCTGAATATTCGCTTATATACAGCAGTAATCCTACTACATGGGATGTCTTTGGCAGCTATCTTGCTTCAGACAGCGCAGCGATTGTTAATACTTATGACGGATTGTATGAATATGACTGTGAAGGATACATTCAGCCTGCTCTGGCAGAGAGCTATGATGTTTCCAAAGATGGACTTACATATACTTTCCACCTGCGTAAGGGTGTTAAATGGGTGGATTTTCAGGGAAGAGAGCTGGGAGAAGTTACAGCAGATGACTTTGTAGCAGGTATGCAGCATCTTCTGGACGCACAGTGTGGAATTGAATATCTGGCCGGAATATACGGAGGATGTGGAATCGTAAATGCAGATGCATATATTTACGGCGAGGTTACAGATTTTGCAGAAGTAGGGGTAAAGGCCTTAGATGAATATACGGTAGAATATAAGCTTGTGGCTCCCTGTACTTTCTTTGATACAATGTTAGGTTATACGGTATTTGCACCTCTGTGCCGTAGCTACTACGAATCCATGGGTGGTAAATTTGGTGCTGAATATGATTCAACTGCCACAGATTATAAATATGGTAAGGATCCATCTTCCATTGCATACTGCGGACCATATCTTGTAACAAGCGCAACTGAAAACAACTCCATTGTATTTGAGGCTAACCCAAGTTATTGGAATGCTGACAATATTAATATAAAGAAAATTGTATGGATGTATGATGATTATTCAGATGTATCCAAAACTTACAGAGATGCAATAAACGGAACCATTGATGGTGTTTCTTTAAATACTTCAACTCTTGAAACTGCCAAAGCAGAAGGACTGTTTGAAAAATATGCTTATGTTTCATCTACGGATGCAACTACTTATGTAGCATATTTAAATCTTAACAGAGCAGCATTTGCAAACTTTAATGATGAGACAACAGTTGTATCACCTCAGACAGAAGAGGATGCAGCAAGAACCAATGCAGCAGTAAGCAATATTCACTTCAGAAGAGCCCTTACTTTTTCCGTTGACAGGGGAGCATACAATGCCCAGCAGGTAGGCGAAGACTTAAAATATACTTCTTTGCGTAATTCCTATACTCCTGCAAGATTTGTATTCTTGACCGAAGAAGTTACACTGGCAATCAACGGAACGGATGTTACCTTCCCTGAAGGAACCTATTACGGCGAAATTATGCAGGCACAGCTTGACGCGGATGAATTTCCTGTTGTTGTATGGGATCCGAAAGCAGATGACGGTAACGGCTCAGGCGACGGTTACGATGGATGGTATAACCCGGAGAATGCAGCAGCAGAGCTTGAACTGGCAATATCAGAACTTGCAGAAGACGACATTACTATTGATAAGGATAATCCAATTTATATCGATCTTCCGTATGTAAGCAGTTCTGAGGTATATTCAAACAAGGCAAACGCATACAAACAGTCAGTTGAAAATGCACTTGACGGAAAAGTTATTATAAATCTGGTAGCCTGTGTAGACTTAACTGAATGGTATTATTGCGGATACTATACCGGTTATGGTTATGAATCAAACTTTGACGTATACGATTTAACCGGATGGATTCCGGATTACGGTGATCCTTGTTCCTATCTTGATACTATGTTACCTGATGGTGCTGGTTATCAGACCAAGTGCCTTGGTATATATTAATTTAAAGGCTGTTACAGACATTTCAAAATATCAGGACTATCCCATAGCAGTATGGGATAGTCTTTTTATTTTAGATTTTAACCATATTGATAAAATAAAATTGACAATGATAAAATAAGATAATATATTTTAACTATATAATTACAATTTGGAGATATTGAATGAGGCGGATAATGGACACAACTTGTGGAGAAAGTTGTGAAAGGAAGTCATCATAATGGCTAAGAGAATAATACTTTTTGTTATGGGAGGATTATTTATGTTTGGTTTATTTGGTTGTAGTAAAGTGCCCAATGTGAAGAATAAGGAACTTATATCCTACGTATATTCAAGCGGCGGTAGTATGAGCGGTGGCGGTAATTCCACAGAGATAAGTATTATTGATGGTGAGGTTATTCTGACATATTCATATACAGAATGGTGGTATGCTGACGCTGATATCACTGAATACAGGCTGGATAAGGCTGTCCTTACCGATATAGAGAGTGTGTTCAGGAAATATAAGATGCAGAATTGGAATGGCAAGAAGTTCACTGATATGTTCGTGAACGATGGAGGCAGTTACGGATATTCATTCAAATTTGAGGATGGTACCAGAGTATCATTTTCATCACAGGTATATCCAGTATCTTATAGTAAGAAACTGGATGAGATTGATAAGGTGATAGAACAATACAAGGAGAGAGGAACCTTAGAGCCGGGG
>JBJEND010000044.1:0-3644 GCA_051880015.1 Butyrivibrio sp.
GTACATTTCGTCAAATATCTTATATATGGCACGCATGGTTCCGCCAAAAACATATACCTCACTTCTGCCTAAATCCTTCAGTGCTGTATTTTCGGCGAGTGTTTTACGCACATAATTTCTGATATCCTTTATTTCGTTTTCGGTAGGAAGAAGACCTTTTACAAATCTGTCATATAAATACAGGCTCCCTATTTCAAAGGAATCTCCCTCTAACAGCTTTCCTTCACCGAATTTAAATATCTGACAGCTCCCTCCTCCCATATCAAGGGCCGCTCCTTCGCTTTCATTTACCTTACTTAAAATACTCACGCAGTCATAATATGTCTCTTCCTCCTCAGACAAAATAACCATGGTTATACCGGTCTTAAGCTTAGTAAGAGCAATGATTTCTTCTTTATTGCTGACTTTTCTCATGGCTGAGGTGGCAAAACAGGTTATGTCACTGCAATCGGCAATTCTGCACAATTCCTTGACATAATTCAGAAAATAACAGAATTTGCTAAGTCCTATATCCGTCATTTTATCTTTTTTTATTTCTGTTATCAGCCCGGAAAATGTTTTTTCATCAATAATCTTTTTGTAATGATTACCATCTATTTCATACATTACCATTCTCATGGAATTAGAACCTATATCTACTATTGCCTTTTTAGTTGTACCGCTCATTGTTGGCCTCCTTTATTATCTGCTCTGTTATATGCTTCTTTATAAAAATATTCCTGGGAATTCAACGGCTCACCCTCTGTTTTAATTCTGTGATATATGCCGTTACTATCCTGTATTCTTGCTTTGACATTATCTTTAAGCATAATGTCAAACATCTCCTTTATTCTGCATCGGATATCCCGGTCCAAAACAGGCACTGCCGCTTCCACCCTTTTTACCGTGTTCCTTGTCATAAAATCTGCCGACCCGATATATATCTTCTCGCTTTCTCCCGTGCCGAAAATATATATCCGGGAATGTTCAAGAAATCTTCCTACTATACTTATGACTCTTATATTGTCGGTATGACCCTTTACTCCGGATATAAGACAGCATATTCCCCTGACCACCATATCTGTCTTAACGCCGGCGGCGGATGCCTCTGCCAGCTTATCAATTATTTTTTTATCCGTCAGGGAATTAATTTTAATACCGATATATGCTTTTTGACCTGTTTTGGATTTTTTTATTTCTTCTTCTATCAGACTAATTATTCTATTCTGGAAACAGTCAGGGGCCACCAGCATGGAATCCGTTTCCTCCACAAATTCCTCCACCATAAGGTGTTTAAAAATGCCTGCTACTTCCCTTCCTATTCCGTCGTCGGCAGTCATCAGGGAGAAATCCGTGTATATTTCGGCAGTTTTCTCGTTATAATTGCCCGTTCCAATCTGGGTTATATATTTTATGCCCTGTTCTGTTTTTCTGGTAATCTGGCAAAGCTTTGTGTGAACCTTATAGCCCTCGATGCCGTATATTATTTTGCAGCCTGCATCCTCAAGTCGTCTGGACCATTCAATATTGTTTTCTTCGTCAAATCTTGCCCTGAGTTCTACCAGCACAATATCCTCTTTACCGTTTTCCGCTGCCTCTACAAGAGCCTCCACGATTTTACTGTGCTTTGCCACCCTGTATAAAGTCATTTTAACGGATAAGACATTCTTATCCACAGCCGCTTCATTTAAAAGGCTAATAAAAGGCTTTATGCTTTCATAGGGATATGATAAAAGTATATCCTTTTCCAGTATCTGGGGAATCATTTTTTCCTGCATATTAATGCTTTCTGAAGGCTGGGGCCTTAACCTGTCGTAAAAAAGTTCCGTATTATTTCTTAATTCGTCCCGTATTTCAAATAAAAATGACATATCCAGAGGGGATTCCTCATAAAAAGTCTGTTTCCTCATAATGCCCAGCTTGCCGGTAAGTATTTCCATAAGAGTCATATCCATTTCCCTGGAGTATTCCATCTTAACCGGCATAAGCTTTTTTCTGCGTTTAATCATTTCCGACATTATTTCCCGGTAATCGATATCGTCATCAGAAAGGGAATCTGCGTCAATATCTGCGCTTCGGATTACACGGATAAGGGATTTGGATATTATTCTGTAATTTTTAAAGACTTTTTTCATAAAATGAAGAATGAGTTCTTCCGACAGCATAAAATATCCCTTTTTATCAGGGATTTCAATAAGCCTTTTAAATACGCTGTTAGAACAGCCTATCACTCCCACCTTTTCCTTACCTTTTACGGATCTTAACATAGCCACTGCATATATATCTTTATTTTTAAAGAAAGGGAAAGGCTGATTTCTTCCCACAATCATGGGAGAGATAAGAGGCTCAATCTCTTCCGTAAAATATTTTTCCAGATAAGCCTGCTCTTCCAAAAGCAGGTTGCTGAAATTGATTATTCTTATTCCGTAGTCTTCAATTTCCCGCATATTCCGACGATACACGTCATCCTTGACTCTGTCTAACTCCCTCACTCTTTCAAACACCGCATCAATCTGCTCTTCTGCAGTCATATTAGTTTTATTGTCACGGCGGTCCTTCATGAGAATACTCTGGTCATACAGTGCCCCCATCCTTACCATAAAAAATTCATCCAGATTACTTTGATATATGGATGAAAAAGAAAGTCTTTCACAGAGGGGATTTCTATTGTCCGCAGCCTCCTCCAGCACACGCTCATTAAATTTTATCCATGACAGCTCACGATTATCATAATAGGTTTTATTCTTTGGTTTTCTGAAAATACACATGTAAATCTTCTCCACTTTGCATTTTTCTGTACACAGACAATAATATGCCCCAAATGCAAAATTTCCCGACCTATATGTGTAAAATTTATGTAAAAATTGTGGCTAACCAAGAGATAGTAACATTAATTTTCATAACAGAACGGCAATCAAATAACGGGTACCCGGCTTCTATGCCGGATACCCGCATAATCAGTCATTTATATGATGTTTGGTAACTTTCTCGTCAATGGTAAGCACTCCGCCTTCCGGAGCAAAGGTAATCTTCACATATGAAGCCACCTTAGGACAGCCGGCCTTAATTGCGATGTACTGACAGTTTTTCACTATTTCCATCAGTTCCTCATATTCTCCTTCTATAGCCGTTTCACAAGGGCCTACAT
Source organism: Butyrivibrio sp. (assembly GCA_051880015.1). Taxonomy (GTDB): domain Bacteria; phylum Bacillota; class Clostridia; order Lachnospirales; family Lachnospiraceae; genus Eshraghiella. The sequence continues at coordinate 3,128 of JBJEND010000044.1, forward strand.
AATACGTACAGCCTGTGCTTTTAATATAATCAATAACCTCATCCACTATGCGTACTACCTCTTCGTCGGTGTCAACGTGGGGAAGTACCTGAATTGCCACATTAGCGTTCATCCTGATGCTCCTTTTAAAATTATTTGCCGGTATTTTTCCCGTTCTTTGTGGGAATTATATCAAACATTTTCTGCGCTTTCAAGGATATATTTCTTAACCTGCATATATGTCTTTCCAGGACTCATTCCACTATCTTTCCGTCACTTATCTCTACAACTCTTTGACAGGAATTTGCTACATCCATATCATGTGTAATGATAACTATAGTCATTCCCTCCTCATTAAGTCTTTTAAACTCCTTCATAATCTCAGCAGAGGTATTCACATCCAGAGCTCCCGTTGGTTCATCTGCCAAAAGAAGCTTTGGGTTATTAACAACAGCTCTTGCTATTGCCACACGCTGCTTCTGACCGCCGGAAAGCTTATTAACACGCTTATCTGCCAATTCTTCCATTCCCATTTTAC
>JBJEND010000045.1:0-3581 GCA_051880015.1 Butyrivibrio sp.
TAGGGCGGATTAGGGACTCTCACCCATTAGAAACGTGCGCCGCAAGGCGCACAACTAAAAAGAGAACAACAGTTACGAATCACTGTCGTTCTCTTTAAAAATACCTGTTTTACTGTTCCACGGAAGCAGCAGCTTCTCTGCCTGTAGCTTCTGATGCGATGTTGTCAAGACCGGTTACATTAAGGTTCTTAGTAACCCTTGCGTCATATGTATCTGCCTTGATTATCTCATTAATATCAATTCCTGTGGTCTCCTTAACGGATTCCATGGTCTTGGCAAGGACTGACGGAACATATCCTCCCATGGATTCCACACCGGTTGAAGCTCCGCCTCCGTCAATAATGGTAACCTTATCAATGGACTGTAACGGTTTTGCAATAGCTCCTGCCATTTCGGGAAGCTTATTGACAACCATTTCAAGGATAGCAGCCTTGCCGTATTTAGCCATGGCATCTGCTTTCTTCTCAAGTGCTTCAGCTTCTGCAAGACCTTTTTGTCTGATGGCCTCTGCCTCTGCACGTCCGATTGCGGTAATACCGGCAGCTTCCTGCTCCTTGGTGTACTTCAAAGCTTCTGCCTTAACTTTCTCAGCTTCTGCTCTCTGTGTTTCTTCGTACTTCTTAGCTTCTGCTTCCTTCTGTCTCTTAAAGAGTTCGGCCTGGGCATTCTGCTCTATTCTGTATTTTTCAGCCTCTGCCTGTTTTCTGATGGATGCAGCAAGCTCCTGTTCCTTAACCTCTGCCTCTTTTGCCTTCAGTTCAACCTCACGTTCCTGTTTTGCAATATCGGCGTTAGTTGCGGTAATCTCAAGAATCTTACGCTGTTCCTCTTCCTGAATCTTATATGCAGCAGCGGCTTCAGCCTTCTTAGCATCTGAAAGTTTCTGTAATTCAGACTGTTTAATACTTAATTCATTCTGTTTAATGGCAATCTCTGTTTTGGAATTAACCTCTGCATCATTGGCAAGTTTCTTAGCTTCTGCCTGGGCAATGGCAATATCTCTTTCAGCCTCCGCCTTGGCAATGGAAGCTTCTTTCTGGATTTTGGACATGTTATCCTGACCCAGGGCATTGATTAATTCATTCTCATCAATAACCCGCTGAATGTTGCAGGAAATAATCTTAACACCTAAAGCATTCATATCACGCTGGGCCTTTTCCTGAACCTGATCACCAAACTTCTGTCTGTTGTTACATATTTCTTTAAGATTAATCGTACCGATAATCTCTCGCATATTACCCTGTAATGAATCTGTAAGGGCGTCACGAATCTGTGCTTCGTTCATATTAAGGAAGTTCTTCTGGGCTAACATAATGCCTTCCTGACTATCTACATCCAAGGCAATTTTAGCGATGGCATCCACATCTACGCCGATGAAATCAAGGGTAGGTATGTATCCGTTGGTCTTAATATCAACACTTATCTGCTTGGCAATGAGTATATCCTTCCTCTCAAAGAAAGGTATTCTGATTCCCGCCTTACCGATTAATACTCTGGGTTTCTTACGGATACCTGAAATAAGAAATACCTTGTCGGAAGGTGCTTTCTCATATCCTACAAGCAGGAAAATAATAAAAAGCACAACAACAACCGCAATTACGATGGAAATGGGATTTTCCCTGATAAAGTCTAACATTTATATGTCCTCCTCTTATTGAATGTTATTATGATAATACCATTTATATGCAAAGGATACAAGAAATTAATTTATACTTTATAAAAACAAAATATTTGACATTCTTTTAATAAATCTGTTATAACATTTATTATCGTGTGGCCCCAAAGGTGTAAATCCAGATTAATGGATTTACACCTTTTTTGTATGCTACCGGAAATTATAAACACAGGAGGATAATATGAAAGAAAAAGTAACAAAAAATAAACTGGGAACAATGAAAATCAGTAAACTTATGATGTCCATGGGCATTCCAATGATACTGTCCATGATGCTTCAGGCAGTATATAACATTGTTGACAGTGCATTTGTATCCAATATGCCCGGCAATGGAGAAGCGGCACTTAATGCCCTGACTCTGGCATTTCCGGTACAGATGTTAATGGTTGCAGTGGGAATCGGTACGGGTGTAGGTACCAACGCACTTTTATCTAAAAGTATCGGACAGAATGATTATGAAAAGGCCGGCAAGGTAGCCGGTAATTCCATGTTTTTAGGCATTGTCATTTTCATACTGTTTCTTTTATTCGGAATATTCGGTGTTGACATATACGCTTCATCCCAGACCTCTAACCCTGAAATAAAAGAAATGGTAGTAGGTTACCTTAGAATATGCTGTACCGCTTCTGCCGGCATTGTTTTTTTCTCAATATTTGAGAAACTTTTACAGGCAGCAGGTCATTCAATGTATTCCACAACAGCCCAGATTGCCGGTGCCGTTATTAACATAGTACTTGATCCCATTCTTATCTACGGATGGCTTGGCCTTCCCTCCCTGGGGGTAAAGGGTGCGGCATATGCCACGGTTATAGGTCAGATTACCTCTGCTCTTCTGGGGCTTATTTTCCATCTTAAAAAGAACAAAGAAGTTTCCAACGGTTTACATTATATGAAACCGGATTTTAAAATAATCAAATCAATATATTCCATCGGACTTCCTGCTATTATTGCTCAGGCACTTATGTCCTTAATGACATACGGCATGAATATTATTCTGGGGGCTGTGGGAGAATCAGTGGTTACTGCTTATGGTTTATATTATAAGATACAGCAATTTATATTATTTGCAGCCTTTGGTCTCAGGGATGCTATCACTCCCATTGTATCGTTTAATCATGGCATGAGGAGCAAAAGAAGGGTTAAAGAGGGAATTAAATGCGGTATAACATATACAGTAATTATTATGGTTATAGGATTGGCTGTCATTGAAATTTTTGCAGTTCCTTTCTCCGGGTTATTTGGGTTATCAGGTGAAACTCAGGCTATCTGCATAAGTGCAATGAGAATCATCTCTGTAAGCTTTATTTTTGCAGGAATCAACATTGCATATCAGGGAATATTCCAGGCACTTGACGGCGGACCGGAATCTTTAATAATTTCCATATTAAGGCAGTTCCTTTTTGTATTGCCTGTTGCCTGGGGATTTTCACTGCTTGCCCGCAGGTCCGGTGATATGATATGGACGGTATGGATGACATTTATTATTGCTGAAGCTTTATCCTGTGTTGTTGCAACGGTTTTTATGAAGAGAATTAACAGAAAAGTTATATCAGGATTGGAGGATTAACCATTATGAAGAAAATAATTACAATCAGCAGGGAATTTGGCAGCGGGGGCCGTTTTATTGGAGAAAAACTGGCCGGCAGGCTGGGTTTTGCATTTTATGACAGGGAAATTATTGAAAGGGTTGCCGGGGAAACAGGTTTATCGGAGAAATATATATCCCAGCGGGGAGAATATGCCCCCAAAAACAGTATTTTTTCTTATTCCTTTGTGGGCAGGGATACACAGGGAGGTTCTGTGGATGACTACATTTATCAGGCTCAGAGAATCGTTATACAGGATATTGCCGAAAAAGGTAACTGTGTAATCGTAGGGAGATGTTCTGATTTTATTCTGAAGGACA
>JBJEND010000046.1:0-17825 GCA_051880015.1 Butyrivibrio sp.
GACCAAGAGAAGAGATTTCTTTATTGATAGCTTTTCTATCAACAGAAGTATTAACGTCGTTGGCACCCTGTGTTGTCAGCTCGTTCATACGCTGAAGGATAGAATGTACTTCATTCAAAGCACCTTCTGCTGTCTGAATAAGTGAAATACCGTTCTGTGCGTTATCAGATGCCTTATTAAGACCTCTGATCTGGCTTCTCATCTTCTCTGAAATTGAGAGACCTGCTGCGTCATCTCCTGCACGGTTAATTCTGTAACCTGAAGATAACTTCTCTGTGGCCTTTGCCTGAGCGCCTGTTGTGATACCAAGCTGTCTGTTTGTGTTCATTGCTGTAAGATTGTGCTGAACTACCATAATTATTCCTCCTTGAATTTCACTCGGCATCCTTGCCGATGTGTTGATTGATTGTAGCGGTTACCCGCCGTGTTTGTAAGTAACTTTCTTACTTGTATTATATATCGGAGCAATTAGAAAATACTTAACCCCAATTTATAATTTTTTTAAATTATTTTTTCTTGTCAAGAAAATATGGCTCAGAAGAGATATTATTCATTGTCTTATAATAATTAGAGGCAAGCTCCCGGCTCTTCTTCATCTGTCTGGCCTCTTTCTTAAGGGTTGCAAAACGTTTTACAATAAGCTCCCTGTTAGAGGATTCCATAACAAGCAATGCGGCATTCTTATCCGTTATAGTCTTAATTCCCGTCTGAAGTCTTACTATCTCATCCCGGTAATGCTGCCTGTTATTCTCTACCTGTGCCTTAACATTATCGTACAGAATCTGAAAGCCTTTGTCAAGCTTCTCAAGTTCACTGATAAGGGCTCCTTTCTGCTCCACATTAGTGTTAAACGCCTCATCATCAAACTGTTCCGCCGTAACTATCTCTTTCTGGATTGCAGTAAGTCTTTCCAGTTCTTCAAGAATGGTTATCTTTTTATTAAGGCTCTCTTCCAGAACCAGTAAGTAATTCTCCGTATTTTCCATATATTCTCCCACGTGCTATTCTGCCACTGCATTCTTGGTGGCTTTCATTACTTCTTTCCAGGTATCACGCATACCTCTTAAGTGTACCAGACATTCTTCCAGAATCTCTGTATCTTTCTTAATGTTAGCTTCCACCAGTCTTCTTAACAGATACTCATATACAACATCAAAATCCTTGGCAACAGCATACTTAAAATTAAGAGTGGCACGGAATTCTTCTATAATGCGCTGCGCCTTAATTATATTATTATGCGCCTTTGCCACATCCTGTTTCTCTATGGCCATAATGGCAATATTTATAAATTTAATAGCACCGTCATAGAGCATAAGAGTAAGTTCTGCAGGAGTAGCCGTTAAAATTTTCTGTTTCTGATATGTATCATATCCCGCTGTATTGTTAGTCATTTAAGAGCCTCCTAATCTATTGGTTCCCTCCGAAAAGATTGGAAAGAGAGTTTGTCTGGGACTGAAGCTTTGACAAAGCCGTCTCCATTGCTGAAAACTTCTTATAATAAGACTCCTCATATTTCTCAAGTCTTTCTTCCCAGTCCTCAATCTTGGTCTTGTAATCGCTGTACTGGCTTGACATCTGTTTATCATTATAGATTGTAAAAGCACTGCTGACAGAACTGGAGGCCATCTTTTTGGTAAGTGTATCATACATATTCTGGGAAAGATTCTGGAAGAACTGAATTACCCCATCCGGGTCCGCCGAAATAGCTGCTCTCAATTTATCTGCATTACTTGAGGTAGCAGAGTCCTCAGAATCTCCGTCAATATGGAATTTGCCCCTGTCTGCCCCGGTGGTGTTAAAATAGCTTGACGTTGCAATCCCAAAAGACGCCAGCGTATAACTTTTACCATTCACCGTAACACCTGTTCCCAAAATGGCACTTTTCAAAGATGAAGATATGCTGCCAAGGGTTGAGTCTTTTCTGAGAAGGGCGGTTTTGATTTTCTCTTCCCACTCTTCAATCTGTTTGTCTGTCATGGCTTCCTTCTCATCATCCGTGAGGGGTTCATATCCTTCGGAGGAATCTGCATAATACATTCCGTCAATGGAAGATATCATTTCATTGTATGCAGAAAACAGTGAGCGTATTTTATTATATATTCCGTCAACATCCACCGTGGTATTAATAACCACTGCATTGTCATTCTCTATCGTATTACCATTCTCATCCAAAGAAGTGGTGGTAGTGACTGAGGTTGCATTAATATTCAGACCATTAATTGAGTAAGAATTGGTATTGGAGGTAAACTCTGCTCCGTTCAGCTTAATAATGGAATCCTTTGCTGAAATTCTGGCGGAATTTACAGCATTGCCCAGAAGACCGCTGTCAAATCTGTTCACAACGTCCTTTGCCGTTGCAATCTCTTTATTGACTAAATTCTGAATATCAGAAAGAATATCTGCATTCAGGCTTTTGACTTTATCTGAAAGCATACCGGCATCATCCAGATAAGGCTTATATTCATCTACGATTTTCTGATTTTTCTCTATTGAGGCGTTATTATCATCAATCTTTTTCTGAATAGTTTCTTTGGCCTTATTGAATTCCTCTTCTGTTTTATAATCATCCTTCCAGTCATAGTCGTCTTCATTGAGCTTATCCAACTGTTTCTGATAGGCTTCAATACTTTTCTTTGCAGTTTCGATTGCATCAGATGCATCATTAACTTTGTTAGAGACAAAAGTCTTGTATGACTTATCAGTCCATTTTGCCTTCTCATATCTGGAATTTACTTCTGCTTCTGCATCAAAGGTATCTGTTGCCATCTCTCTGTATCTTTGCAGTTCTGCCGTTTCTTCTCCGTTAGTGTCGGTAAAAGACAGAAGTCCCAGTTTAGATAATGCTTCAACGCCCTCTGCATCCCCTGCAGTGACAGTAAACTCATAATCTGCACCGGAATTCTTGGAACTTAAGAAAAATCTTCCCGTACTGTCATCAAAATTAGCAGTAATTCCTGCGCTTTTAAGGGAAGAAGTAAGCTTGGCCAGTGACATATCACCTGACAGGGCGATTTTGGTGTCCCCTGCCATAATCGTTCCTGAATCAATACCCAATTCTGACAGTTTGGTGGAATTGGAGGTTTTGCCCCCCGCTACTGTTTTAACCTGGCCTCCCGTAAGATATCCTGACGCAGCAAGCTGTTTAACAGCCAGAGTCTGAGAGGAGGTAACCGCTCCTGTGGAGGCTGATACCTGGGCCACACTACTGTTGGATATGGTTGCAGTTCTTAAGTTATAACTTGAAGAATACCTCATGCTTGAAAGGGTGGATGTGTAAAATCCGTATACTTTGGAATTAATATCTTTCCACGCATTCATAGTCCATTCAAGCTTGGTTTGTTTTTTCTCTATACTCTCTTTCTTGGTAGCATATGCTGACACCAGTTCCTGAACAATGGAATCCGTGTCCAGCCCCGAAGTAAGGCCTGTAAGTCTTATTGCCATATACTAAGCCCCCTTTCTATCCTCTTTCATCAAGAAACATTCCTGCAAGTTCCCATACCTTGGCAATCATGTCAAGGGTCTCCTCTGCCGGAAATTCCTTAATAATCTTTTCTGATTCTTTATCAACTATCTTTATGGTCACACGTTTTGTCTCCTCATGATAGCCATACTGTGCAACCGTATTGGGGTTGATTTTCTTATTAATATCGGATACTGCCTGCCTGATTGTATTTTCAGAAGGCGCATTTTTCTGTGCATCTTCTGCATTGTTACGTCCGGAAAATGTTTCTCCGGCAGCTACAGTTTCCACAGTACTGATATCGGGTCCCTTACTCTTAACCTCAGGTACGGAATAAGAGCTTCCCCCTATACTGCTCATCTCATCAATCTTCATAATAACACCTCCATGTGTAATGTAATAAATTTGCGAAGCAAATTTATTGCCTACTCGCCCGCCATTGCGAAGCGATTTAATTGCGGGCGTTTCCCGTATTGCCTACTCGCTCCGCCTCGTCGTCCTTGCGGGCAGGAGCATTTTCTATGTCTGTTATTTCGGCAGTTATATATAAATTGTTTATATCATTCGAAAAATTTTTTCAATGCTTCCATGCCTTCCGATGCGCTTGCCGCTTTATTTGCATCCTGAATCTGCAAATATACTTCTTTACGGTAAACCGGAACTGACTTTGGAGCCGTAATGCCGATTTTCACCTGATCTCCTTTAATATCCAGGACAGTTATCTCAACATCATTATTAATAATTATTGATTCGTTTTTTTTACGGGATAAAGCTAACATCCTTTTTCCTCCTTTTTCAGTTCCTGAATTCTGTCATACACATTGAACCTTACTGAATAATCTTCATTATTAACAATTATCTGACAGCCCTTCCTGGTAATTGTATTAATAATAAGAGGTGCTTTTATATTAGCCGTCATATCAGCTAAATTGGCGGGCACCGTAAGCACACAGAGAATAAGCAAATCTTCATCGCTTGTGTACTCGCCAATATCCGCCAGCCACTCGTCTTCCACTACCGGAGCATATTCGGTAAGGAAATTAAGAGGGTCCACTACAGGAAATGCCGGGCCGCCCTCTTCCACTGACTGAAGCCACATAATTCCTTTTCCTGAGCCTTTTTCAGAATCATACACCAGGGCATATCTGTGATATTCTTCAAACCCCATCAGGCCTTTCTCAAATGTGATAATCTTATCATCTTCTATTTCTACTTCCCCAAATAATCTTAAATTAAGTCGCATAATCCTTCTCCCTTTCGTCTGTTAAATAAAATTAAGCAATGACTGCTTCACACAATCAGAAGCTGCAGTCAGTGCTGCTTCATAAAGTGTACTTGCCGCAGAAAGTTTAACTACCGTATCCTCCAGCTCAGCATCTTCATTTTTGGATTTCAGGTCACTAAAGGTGGTATTCTGTTCCGTCAGGCGGCTTTCGGTAAGAGTAAGTCTTTTACTTCTGGCACCCAGGTCAGCCAACTGTAAATCCACCGTCTGCTGATATCCGGAAACCCTTGTCAATTCCTTGGAGAATATACTCTCCATGTATTCCATGGCATAATCCAGTTCCCTTTCACACGCCTCCAGCATTGTGCTTATGTCTTCTTTCTGGGAATCACTGTACACCTCGCTGTTATACATATCATTTAGTTTTTTGATTTTGGCTTCCACATCTGTTACTTTTTGAAGGGCATTACACATATCATCAATGTCCCTGCCGATTTTATAACTTACCGTATCTTTACCTAATGTATTCACCCTTAATGACTGATTAAAATTAATTGCAAAATTAATTGCCTGTCCTCCTGCCGTCTGGTTATACTCCACCGGATTGCCCGCATCCGTTATATCCTTACAGTTAAAATACATTTCAGGCCGTACATCACCTTTTGCAAAATTCTCCTTCTGATAGGTAAATTCAATATCCTTTGCATTTCTGAATGTGCTGTACAAGTCATCGCTTATTACAAGTTCTCCTGTATCATATACAAAATATATTTCATTGGTTTTTGTCTTATAATCAGGATCTGCTGCAATCATCTCCATCTCTTCATGGGTTACGGCTTTGGTAATATTATACGTTGTTCCGTCAACGGTTACATCACTGTAATTGTCCTTGGAACACCAGTCATACGCCAGTCTTAAACGATGAACATTTATTCCGTCCGGCATATCTGCCGCATCTATCTGGGTAACTGTAGAATCATCCACCGGTCTTTTAATAATCATGGATTTGTCTAAATCACTTCCGGTAAGCTGTTCTTCTATTTCATAAGATTTCCTGGCACTCTCATCTGTGAGGAATGTAAAAGATGTATCTGTTTTATATCCGGTAAAACAGTACCTTCCGGCATAGTCAGCATTAAGCTCTGAATAAAGGGCATTTTTATACTGCTGCAATGTCTGTATAATTGCGCTTCTGTCTTCCGAAGTGAACTGATCTGACGCACCCTGGTCACAATATTTATATATATCTGAAAGAATACTGTCCATATTGTCCAGAGAACTCTCCGCAACCTTAAGCCATGATCTGGCATCGGGAATGTTGCTTTTCAGGTACTGATTAATCTCTGCAAGACTTGAACGAAGTGACAGAGCACGAATTGCCACAATAGGGTCATCGGATGGTCTTGTTATTTTCTTTTCGGTGGCCATCTGGTTTTCCAGATCTGCCAGATTGTTTTTGGACTTTCCCACATTCTTTAATGTGGAGTTCATCATCATTGTATTGGTTATTCTCATAACAATTCCTCCTGCTTAATATTATACGCCTGTCTCTTCAATAAGTTTTTTGTATATCTCCTGCATAACCGAAATCACTTTGGATGATAAATCATAGGCGTTTTTATATTTTACAAGGTCAACAGCTTCCTCGTCTTCATCAACACCGGATACGGACATTCTCTGATTTTCCACAGTTGACTTGATATTGTTGTAGTTGCTTGAAAAAACGGTAGCTCTTTTAGTATCAATGAATATAACAGAACATACTGTGGACAAATATTCACTAAAGGTTCCGTTATTGATGGTTTTAGCATCCTTCAGCTTATAAAGTGCCGAAACCATGTCCGTATTGGCAGCGCCCTGGGTAGTATCATAGGAATAGGGCAGAAGTGATAAATCATCAACAACTTTAGGGTTTACCGTAATATTGCCTGCCGAAATGTAGGTATCTCCATATTTGGCTGTAAAGAAATCCACTACCGTATCATCATCGCCTTTTATTGTGGAATTAAAAGTATCGGCAAATGTCTTCATAAACTCGTTAATCTGTTGCTGATAATACGGCACTCCTTTGTATGAAGAATTACGGTAAGGCTCCACAACGGTTGTAAGTTCTTTAGTATAACCCTGGGCCGTCAAATTGTTATATTCTGTTTCCGTAAGATCAAAAACCCGGACTATTTCTCCGTTTTTGGTATAAAATTCACCATCTGCGTTCTTCATGCCAAGTATTTCATATCCGCTGTTGCAACCGTCTCTTATATCAATAGCTGCTTTCAGCGAGCCCTTAAGGGCACTGTTATATACATTGAATGTAAGGCCGTTATCCCATCTCAACTCGTATAAACCGTCAATATCACTGGCATTTCTCCGGTCGCCGCTTTCTCTGGCCTCGCAAAGCACTCTGTTATAGCTGTAGCTGTCCACAAGAATCTGATCATTAATATATACGGTATATTCTGTAGCTCCGTTACCGATAAATTTCTCTGATACGGATGTGTTGACATATTTTGAAAGTTCATCTACCAATAATGCCCTGGCATCCCTTAAATCATTGGCTTCTCCCCCATTAATTTCAATAACGTTAATCTGTTTGTTAAGGGATGCTATCTGTTCTGCAATAGTATTAATAGAATCCACGGTTGTTTTCACTTCATCATTGGCTGATTTCTGGATATCCGCAAGATTGGTTGACAATGTATTAAAATAATTACATATACTTAGCGAATAATTCATAAACTGGTTTCTGGCCACTTCGCTGGTAGGATCATTATTCAAATCCATAATTGTTCCGAAAAGATTGTCATATTCTGTCTTAAATCCCTCAAGGTTAAATTCATCCAGGTAATCCTGCATCAAAAGAGAATATCTTTCCAGGGTGGAATATTCGCCGTAATTCACATTGTTGTTCCAGAATTTGGTATCATAGTATGAGCTTCTTAACTGGTCAATGGAATTAACCATAACTCCGGTTCCCACGGTTCCATATGTGGAATATACGCGGATTGCAGAAGAGGGTGATGTATTAGCCACCTGTTTGCTGTATCCCGTAGTATTAATATTGGATATATTATGCGCAGTTGTATTAATAGAAATATTACTGGCAGAAAGTCCCGAAGATGCTATTGTCATTCCAAAAAAAGTATTAGCCATTTAATCACACTCCCGTTCTCATAACAAGGGTTTCTATCATTTCGCTTATAACATTTATGTACCTTGAAGCTGCATTGTAGGCCTGTTGAAACCTGATCATGTTGGAAAGCTCTTCATCTGAAGATACACCCATAACCTGCTGGCGTTTGTTATCAAGAGCTGTTGCCAGTCCCGCTTCATTATCAGCCATACTTTTGTATACCTTACCCGTATTGGCCACATCATTTGTCAGGGTTTCATAAAACTCCTCAAAAGTAAGTCCATCCAGTCCTCCATTATAAAAAAGCCTGTCTTCGTTAAAAATATTTACCAGTTTTTCCGCAGTTGCATAATCATCCTCTCCGTTTTTGGCCGTAAGAGGAAGTTTTGAGTAATCATCCATAACTTTGGTATTAACTGATATATTGGCAATGGTATATGAGCTGGCATTCCCAAAGGTATTTACATTATTCCGCACATAGAATGTCTGTCCGTCTATAACCTGTTCCACATAACGGGAAGTATAATTTCTGCTGAATAATTCCTCCCCATAGGTACCGTCCTTGCCCATTGAGGCATTTTCCATATCCAGCACCTTATATACCGTTCCGTCTGCCGCCACATATTCGGTATCCGGGCACAAAATATCGTTAATGCCCTCTACAATACTGTTAATAAGCTTATCAAAATTGGCCATGGTATTGACCAGAACGGATGTATCGCTTGTTTTGACATAATTCTCATGTTCTTTTACTGCATTTATATAATCAGGATCTGCCGTTCCCAAAGGATAATTGGCAGGATCCGGTTCTGTCATACTCACCACCGTAGGCGTAACATTACCTCTGGCTATATACAGGCCCTTAAGTCCGCCTATATCTGTGTTACGTTCAGTGGAAATAGTTCCATCCACATTATAAAGTGGAGTTTCATTCATGTGGGTCCAGACAGGTTCATAAAAATCCGAACCGTCAACTTTTTTGAGGCCCACTTCATTAACATACAGCTCGTCTGCAAACTGTGTTCCCTCTATGGAAACCTCCACCACTCCGTTTTCCTGTTCTTTGTAACTAATCTTACAATAAGATGCCAGTTCATCCAAAAGTAAATCTCTGGCATCTCTGAGATCTGCAGCATTCTCAACGCCGCCCACCTCTATTTTGGAAATTCTCCTATTCAAATCAAGAAGTCCGTATCCTATTTCATTAATTCTGTTTACCATTGAAAGCATTTCCTCGTCAACGGTCTTCTGATATTTTTTAAGTCCATTATAAATAGACTGGGATTTATCAATAAATTCTGCCGCACTTTGACACAGTGCAGCTCTTGCCACCTGATCTCCCGGAGTCTTGGCAACCTCATTAACAGCCTCAAAAAGATCCGTTATTGCCTGCTGATAAGCAATTCCTTCTATGCCCTCTGTATCGCCCATCTGAGTTTCGATTTCATATACCGCTTCATAAAGCTTGTCATAGAAAAGCTGCCTGCCCGACTCCTTGCGGTAGGCCTGATCCAAAAAGATGTCACGGACATGATTTACGGACGCAATGGTAACACCTAAGCCCTTCTGTCCGGGCGTAACTGAAGAAGTGGTACCCACAGGGTTATAGCCCTGATCCTTATTAACCACCTGTTGTCTTACATAACCTGTGGAGTTAACATTGCTCAGGTTATTTGCAGTTGTATTAAGTGAATTGCTGCTGGTCTGCAAACCAGAAAGACCAACGTACAGTCCGGACATTCCCATAATCTGTGTCTCCTTTGGATGTTAATGTGTCACTGTTTTGCATCAAAAGATGCTCTGGCTGAATAGGACTCGTCTGCGTAGGAATTACCTGAATAATTGGCCGTAGCAGGCGCCTGTTTCATACTGTGGATAAGGTTCATTTCAAACTGGAGCATTTCAAGAGCTTCATTCAAAAGCGTTTTATTACTGTCATTCACCCTGACCATTCTGTCCATGGTGTCTGAAAGAGTATCATGAATACGTTTTAATGCTTCGCATTCCTTCGGCTGTCCTGCCAGAAGCTCAATAAGTTTAGGCAAAGTCAGATCCTTGGGATTTCTGTTAAGAACAATTCCTATATCTCCGGTTATTTCCGTGCGTTTCTTCTCCAGGGAATTAATTCTTTCTACAACCTTCTGTTCCTCTTGAACTATTGCATTCAAAGCCTCAATATCAGATTTGACAATTACACCGGTTTTCTCCGTAGACAAATTAAGCAGGGTCTCGTACTCTTCATTTTCTTTTGTAAGGGTCTCGATAAGATTATCAATTAAACTTGCCACTTAAAACACTCCTAGAAAATATTTGTTCCGTATTTTTCTGCCAGCTTGGCTGCCAGTTCATCCGTGCTTGGATTATAAGTACCGGATTCTATTTGTGACTTAACTGAAGCAGTTAAATCTTCTCTGATATCCGGGGCTTCTGCTACTGCACGCTTCGCAATCTGGAAATCCTTTCCGAACTGCGAAATCTCCACCCTGTCACTGCCATATACCTGATTGGTTTTACCTGTTTTGGTCTTGCCTCCGGTACGGTATATCTGGCTGATTTGATTATAAGCATCGATTCTCATTTTTATCTCTCCTTCCGTGAATAGATTGGAATCTAAAATATTTATCGGACTTTTTTAAAAAATCATTATACCTAAAATAAAAAAAACGGATGAATGTCTGTTAACAACATTCATCCGGATTATATTATTTGTCCAGGAATCTCATTCTGGCAGAATCTCTTGAAGATTTTTCCATCCGTTTCTCAGGTTCGGACCTTTTATATGCACTGCTTAAATTCTTCTGCATGGAATCCTTACACTTATCACAGAACCTTCCGGACTTAATCATGGCACCACAGCATTCGCAATCAATTCCTATGGGAGAATCATCCGCAAAAATAAGCCGTTCCTCTCTTACCCACCGCTGTATCTGGGGAATTGTTACATCATTGTCTTCTGCAATCTGCTGAATGGTAGCTCTCGGATTGTCCCTGATATAATTCTTAACCACGGTAAATTTCTTGTCCAGTTCTTCCATACAGACAGGACATAATGTATATCCTCCGCCCACATAGTTATACAATCTTCCGCAGCCTCTGCAGTTCCTAACATCCATATATGTATACCTCCTAAAAACCGTTTCCGATACATGCGGTGATAAAATACACTTCAAAGGCCCCTGCATCCTTAAGAGTCCGTGCGCATTCATTAATGGTACAGCCTGTTGTATATATGTCGTCCACAAGTATTATCTTTTTATATTTTATACTATTTAAAGCTGTTTGAAAAGCCTTTTCCAAATTAGTTTTTCTTTCTTTATCCAGCAGCTCCTTCTGAGGTCTGGTATTTCTGGTTCTTATCAGAATTCGGTCATCTACAGGCATATTAAGCTGTCTTCCCAGGGCTTTTGCCAGAATTTCTGCCTGATTATAACCTCTTTTCCTTAATTTAGAAGAATGAAGAGGAACAGGAACCAAAACTTCACATCCCCAGCTTGAAATAACATTACCATAATTACGGCAGATTATATCCGCATAATAATCCCCATATTCTCTTCTATTGTTATATTTAAAGGCATACATGGATTTTTTCATTGCTTCCGAATAGGAAAAGGCCCCTACTCCTCTGCCATAATAAGATATTTTCACCCTGCAGTCCCTGCAAAGCTCCGCAGTTTCATCCTCTAAAGGTTTCCCACAGTGCATACAATAGGGTTCCTTAATCTCCGGCAGGCTGTCACGGCATCCGTTACATATCTTACGGCGTTCTCCTTGATAAAACGGATAAAATATTTCATCACAAGCCGGACATCGCGGCGGATATATAAAATCCAATAACTGTTCTTTTATTCTGATGCTTTAACCTCCTTTATCCTTATGGCAAGGGATGAATATCTTTTTTGTTCATTTTCATTGGCAATCATGTCATGAAAAGTTCTGTCATCCCCCACTATACATATACATTTTCTTGCCCTTGTAACCGCAGTATACAATATATTTCTGTTCATTAACATTCTTGGGCCATCTAAAAGCGGGAGAATTACCGCAGGGTACTCACTTCCCTGAGATTTATGCACGGTAATTGCATAAGCATGTTCCAACTCATCCGCTTCTTTAAAGCTGTATGTAACATATTTCTCATCATCAAATCTGACTGTAAGCTCCGCCAGAAACAGGTTTATATTGTCTATAATACCCATTTCTCCGTTGAAAACTCCCATGCCTGTATCTGTGGGGATTCCTTTATACCCGCGTATCTCCCAGGAGATTTTATAGTTATTTTTAATCTGCATAACCTTATCCCCTTCACGGAAAATAACGCCGTTAAGTTCTTTTTCAACTTTATTGTCCGCCTTAGGATTAAGAAATTGCTGAAGAATGGCATTAAGCCTCTCCACTCCCAGGTTACCCTTACGGGTAGGTGTAAGAACCTGTATTTCATTGACCGATGAGCCTGTATATCTGGGAAGTTTTTCCCTAAGCAGGGTTACGGAAGCATTAATTATTGCATTGGAATCCGTCCTCTTAATAAACGGGAAATCCCTGCTGGAGGGTCCAATGTCAAACTGAATGCCCGCATTGATTTTGTGGGCATTAACCACTATATCTCCTGCCTCTTTCTGTCTGAAAATTTTAGTTAATTTAACTACCTCGAAGCATCCGGAGCCTATAATGTCTTTAAGTACATTACCGGGGCCCACTGACGGAAGCTGGTTAGCGTCTCCTACCAAAATGAGTCTTGTCCCTACTGCTATGGCCCGCAGCAGGCTGTTCATGAGAAAAATATCCACCATGGACATTTCATCTATAATAATTACATCAGCCTCCAGAGGATTCTGTTCGTTACGTTCAAACATGGCATTGGAAGAATCCTCTGACAGCATCCCTGAAAGTTCCAGAAGCCTGTGCACAGTCTGAGCTTCATAACCGGTGGCTTCCGTCATTCTTTTGGCCGCCCTTCCGGTAGGCGCTGCAAGCTGGATATCCATTCCCCTGTCTTCGAAATATTTTATCATGGAATTAATTGTAGTAGTCTTACCGGTTCCGGGACCTCCCGTTACTACCAGCAGTCCGTTTCCTGCCGCTGCTCTGACCGCTTCTTTTTGGAGTTCATCCAGTTTTATCCGCTCCCTGCGTTCAATTCCCTCAACTTCTTTGGCAAATTCCTGCTCATTCACCGGATATTTAACATCCAGTTCTGTGAGTCTTTGTGCCACAGACAGTTCTGTTCTATAAAGATTGGCAGGATACACTGCGTCCCTTCCGTCAATTTTACGAACCGTTATTTTCCCTGCAACAATTAAATCCATAATAAGTTCTTCCGGACACTCAATGTCAGCACCCAGAATATTACGGGAGCGTTCTGTAAGCTCCTGCATGGGAAGATATGTGTGTCCGTTTCCCACCGCCTGCAAAAGAGTGTATAGCATTCCGCTTTTTATTCTGTATGGGGAATCCATCTCCACCCCGGAATTTCTGGCTATTTCATCTGCTATTTTAAATCCCACTCCTTCAATATCATCTGCAAGACGGTAGGGATTTTCCCGGATTATATCATAGAGGCTGTCACCGTATTTCTTATATATTTTTACCGAAAGGTTCATTCCGATGCCCAGTTTCCCCAGAAAAAGCATTGCTTTACGCATATCTCTTTTCTCTGCCACCTGATTGGCTATCTCCATTGCGCCTCTTTCACTTATCCCCTTTATAGCTGCCAGTTCCTCAGGATTTTCCTCAATTATCCGAAATGTATCCTCTTTAAAATGACGGACAATTCTCGCCGCAAGAGCCGGTCCTATTCCCTTAATTGCTCCGGATCCCAGATATCTTTCTATGGTAGCCAAATCCTCCGGCTGCGTTTCTTCGTATCCTGTAACTTTGAACTGGAGTCCGTAGCTGGGATGTATTACAAAATCTCCGTTAAAAACCACATATTCTCCGGGATGAATTAAATACAGTGTACCTGTACATACCAATTCATCAGATATATCCTGCCCCATTTCCGGATTTTCCTGTTTTATTCTGGCAGTTTCCTGCGAGCTTAAGCTGATTTCCAGAATAGTATGCCCTGTTTCTTCATTAGTAAAAATAATCCGTTCAACATAGCCTTTTACCTCCACAAATCTGCCTCCTTCCATCAGCAACCGTGCAGTCATTTTCTGCCCGGTATATACAGAGCGAAGCGGACAAACCCGCTTCCAGGAACAAAAAAGCCGTACGGATTCCCCGGACGGCTCATATATATTGTTTTAAATATCATAATTACGCTTCATCTGCTCATACAGCATTCTGGCAATTCCCAGACCGTCGCCGCGTTCAGTAGCACTTTCGGCATATTCCTGATATAAATTGTCCTTGAACATATCAGTATATGACATACCGGAAGAGCTTTCGTCATCTTCATCCTTGGGAATCATCTTCTCCATACCCTTAAATGCCTGTTCGATAAAGTACGCCTCAAAGGACTTACACGCTTCCATTAGCTCTTCATCCGTGGCTTTGGAGTAATCAGTATTGGAGATTTTATCCTTAAGTTCATTTACGGCTTGGGAGTATTCGGATGATGAATATTGTCCGGATAATCCGCTGATATAATCACTCATAAACTAACTCCTTATCTTCTGAGCTGGTTAGCCTGTCCTAACATCTCATCCGATGCCTGAATGGCCTTTGAATTCATCTCATATGCCCTCTGGGCAACAATAAGATTAACCATTTCATCGGCAACCTGTACATTGGATGCCTCTATATAACCCTGCTTAATGCCGCTGGCTTTTAATTCAGGATTATAAGACTCTTCCATCGCAACGCCTGATGCGGCAGTTTCCCTGAACATGGTGCTTCCCACGCTTTCAAGTCCCGAAGGATTGGTAAACTGATAAAGTCCTATTCTGATACCAAGACTCTGGGGATTATTGGACTCATCCGGGTAGCAGATGGTTCCGTCACCCGTTACAACAATCTTAGATGTCTCATAGCTGCTGTCAAACTGAATAGGCATTCCGTCCGTATCCAATACAGGATATCCTTCACTGGTACATAACATAAATCCGCCGTCTGAAGCAACCGCCATCTGAAAATCACCGTTTCTGGTGTATAAAATATCTTCATTATCCATCACTGCAAAAAGGCCGTCCCCTTCAATGGCAAATGCAAAAGGATTGGCTGAAGGAGTTGTGGCTCCCTGTGTAAAATGTGTGGTAATGGAAGAATTACGGGCTCCCGTTCCAACCTGTGCGGGAATAGGCTTAAAATCACCGTTAGCACTGGTAGAACGTGTCTGTAAGGTCTGATATAGTAATGATTTAAATTCTGCCGTAGAACTCTTATAGCCGGTTGTATTAACATTGGCCAGGTTATTGGCAATAACATCAACATTAGTCTGCTGGGCTTTCATACCTGAAGCCGCAGTATAAAGTGCTCTCATCATAAGTCAATCAGTCCCCTTTCTATATTCTTCCCAATGCAACAGATTTCTCAAGAGTACTGTCAATGGACTGAATTACCTTCTGATTACTTTCGTAATCCCTTGCCACCGTAATCATCTCAACCATTTCATCAATAACATTTACATTGGACGCTTCAAGATAACCCTGGTACACCTTGCAGTCAGCTTCCATGGCTGTTGCACCGTCAATGGCAATATACATATTCTCACCAAATTTCTTAAGATAATTATAATCTTCGAAATCAGTTAACTGAAGTCGGGCTACCTCCTGTCCTGATGCATATATAATTCCGCTTTCATTAATAGAAATTTCAGTACCTGAGGGAATGCTTATCATGTCCCCGTTTTCGTCTAAAACAAAATCGCCGTCCTTGGTCATTAATATTCCATCCGAATTAAGGGCAAAATTACCGTCCCTTGTATAACGGACAGATTCATTTCCGTTTCTGTCAGCATAAGATATTGCAAAGAATCCTTTCCCTGCCAAGGCAACATCCAGAGTATTACCTGTTTCTTCCAGATTACCGTCACTATAATCCGTATAGGTCTCTCCAATCTTAACTCCGAGGCTTAATTTGCCTATAGGCTGATGAATATAATGTACTGAGCTGTCATTAATCTTAATGGCCAGTACGGAATCAAAAGCCTGTGATGTTGAACCTTCCTTCTTATAAGCTGTTGTGTCTGAATTGGCGAGATTATTAGTGATAACATCCAATCTGGCCATCTGATTAACCATGCCTGTACTGGCAGTGTATAATCCTCTTACCATTCTAACTCAACTCCTTACTTATAATATAGTTACAACAAAAGCAATTCCGCAAATATTATCTCTCACCTGCAAGGAACTCAATAAACTTTCCTGTTCCGATTGCCACTGCAGTCATGGGGTCTTCCGCCGTCATGGTATTAATGCCGGTTTTATCCTCAATAAGTTCTTCAAGTCCCTGTAATAAGCTTCCGCCTCCTGTAAGGACCATTCCTCTGTCTGCAATATCTGCTGCCAGTTCCGGAGGGGTTTTCTCCAGAACACTGTGAATTGCTTCTACAATCTGTGATGTAGCTTCTTTGAGAGCTTCTTCTGTTTCAGCAGAAGTAACTGTGACCGTTTTAGGAAGACCTGTCACAAGGTTACGTCCCCTGATATCCATTGAAACAACCTCCGGTCTCGGGAAAGCACTGCCTATCTTAATCTTAATATCTTCAGCCGTTCTCTCTCCGATTAAGAGATTATGTTTTTTACGCATGTAGCGCACAATCGCTTCGTCAAAATTATCTCCTGCTATTTTAATTGAGGTACTTACTACGGTTCCTCCAAGGGAAATAACAGCTATATCCGTAGTTCCTCCCCCGATATCCACAATCATATTTCCGCAGGGTCTTGAAATATCAATACCGGCTCCTATTGCTGCTGCAATAGGTTCTTCAATAATGGCAACCTCTCTGGCGCCTGCCTGATATGTGGCATCCTCAACAGCTTTCTTCTCAACTTCTGTGACGCCGCTTGGTACACATACGCTGATTCTGGGTTTCTTAAGCATCTTTCTTCCCAGAGCTTTCTGAATAAAATACTTAAGCATCTTTTCTGTTACGGTGTAATCGGAGATAACTCCCTGTCTTAACGGTCTCACCGCAACTATGTTACCCGGTGTCCTTCCCAACATAAGACGAGCCTCTTCACCAATGGCTTTAATCTTATTGGTATCTCTATCAAACGCCACAACTGACGGTTCTTTCAAAACAACGCCTTTGCCCTTAATATACACGAGTATACTGGCTGTTCCCAAATCAATTCCGATATCTGTGCTGATCATAACTTTCCCCTTTCAAAATCAGTATCTATAAATATTCATCTTTCCGATATACTGTAAACGCACACACAAACATTATAAACAATATTATTACAATTTAAAAGAGGAAATTTATTTTTTTATAACAAAAAGAAGAATCCTATGATATTATCGGAGGATTCTTCTTAAATCTTAAGTTTCTATTTTATTTTTTCTTTTAAATATTTGTCTTTGGTGGCAAGGCCTCCGCGAATATGTCTTTCCGACTTGTTCACATCCAAAACTTTTCTTGCTTCGTTTGCCAGATTAGGGCTTATATGTAACAACCTTTGAGTTACATCCTTATGTACAGTACTCTTACTGATTCCAAACGCTTTGGCAGTCTGCCGTACCGTGGCCCTGTTCTCCACTATATACTCCGCCATTTTGACGGCGCGCTCTTCAATATAGCCTTTCAAAGAGTTCTCCTGATTAACTGTTTGTACATTCTATGCAGTCAATCGGGAAAACATACCGAACTTATGAAACAGCACTTTTTTCTCAATATCTATTTCCACCCATACATCGATGCCTCCACCATCCATGGAGGTCGTCCGATTCAAATGTCCATAATCTACTTTATAAATAAAATTAGGAAATCTTGGATGAGCTGTTTTTTTTCCCCCCTGGTCTATTTAAAACAATCTCTTTCTATCCCACTGCACCACTTACATTTTTAGATGTATATGGATAGCTGTCTGCATACATCGTTTCCGGTGCAATGTCAATCTCAC
>JBJEND010000047.1:0-17791 GCA_051880015.1 Butyrivibrio sp.
TCCTTGGTCTGAAGCTCCGGGAACTTAGTGGGACTTTGAATATCTTCTCCCGGTTTTTTACCGCGTATGGCAGCAATCTCTTCCGTTACCTTCTCTCCGGGAAGATGCCCTCCCATACCCGGCTTGGTTCCCTGACCGATTTTAATTTCAATCGCATCAGAGGTCTTAAGATTTTCGTCTGTTACACTGTATTTGTTGGGAATATATTCAAATATGTATTTGTAGGCTGCTGCCTTTTCCTCAGGTAGTATTCCCCCTTCACCGCTGCACATGGCTGTTTTAGCCATGGCAGAGCCTTTGGCAAGGGCTACCTTAACCTCTTTTGACAATGCGCCAAAGGACATATGGGAAATATAAATCGGGCTGTCCAGCACCATGGGTTTTTTGGCGTGTTTTCCTATGACGGTTTTCGTATCTACATAGTCTTTGTCATTTAATGGCGGGGGATTAAGCTGTGCTCCCAGAATCAGAATATCATCCCAATTCGGGAGGGGCATCCTGGTACCCATTGAAGCTCCCACAGATTTTCCCGTGACTGCCATTTCATGAATTTCAGACATATAACGTGCTGTTGAATCATGTCTTGCCGTTTCGGCCGGGTAATCAAGATTCCCGCCATAACATTTCTCCTCTGTCTGTTCTGTCTTCTCGGATACAAGAACAAATTTGGATACCGGCTGTTTGCAGACAGGACATTCTGTAATCTCTGTAATTGGCTTTCCGCTTTTTTCTTCGTCGTAAATAGCCCCGCACACACTACATTTGTATACTGCCATATAATACCTCCATAATAGTAATAGTATTCATTACTATTATAATACATTTATTAAAAACAGGTCAACACCAAATTCTCTTATGTGGGAAAGCTGTCACGCAGGCAGAGCCTGCCCCATCCCGTTCTCCGGGAAGGCACTTCTTCCCCCGGAATTTTTACTGCTCCCTTTATCAGATATGCTTTTACCTTTTCCCCGTACAAAAAAGCATCATTCCCTCTTATAATCCCCCATTCCATCATAAGTGCTGCGCTTCCGGTAACAAAAGGTGCTGCCATGGATGTACCTGTCTTGGAAGTATAGCCTCCTCCCACTGCTACAGACATAATACCTACTCCCGGTGCCACAATGTCAGGTTTCACAGTAAGAATTCTTCTGGTATACCCTCTTCCGGAAAAATCAGCATAGGCATTTCTGGCAGCATCATAGGCTCCCACGGTTATTACATTTAAAGCGGTTGACGGAATTGTCAGCGTGGTATCCGGGTCATTTACGGTAAAACCTGTACTTCTGTTTATATATGAGCCTGCCGGGAGCCAGAAATCATATTCTCCGTCTGTTATTTTCTCAGGTACCAGCCTGAAATACCATATTCCGGCATTAATATAAATATCCGTGGGAATCATCTGTATAAAAATCTCCTGGGCACTGCTGTAGGGCTTTGGTTCACCGTAATATACATATATCATGGTATCCCGGTATATATATTTTGTTACCGTATTTTCATTGAATGGACCAAATCTTGTACCGTCCGGGGCGTATATGTATATAAGAAAGCTGTCGGCATATTGCTTCCATAACTGTATATCCAGGGATGTCTCATTTTCCCCGATTACCATTTCTATATTTTCAGGCTGTCTGCTAAGCCTTCCATGGGCATGAATGCCCTTGGCTGCTTCATTGCCGCTGCCTGCCACAATTACATTCTGCCATATGGCCGATACGGTATTCAGATAATTTTCCAGCAGGGAATATCCGTCATGGGCTCCGTAATTATTCCCTATGCTTATATTAAGGGCTACAGGTTTTTTCAGGCTTTGGGCTTTTCGGACGGCATAATCAACTCCTTCCATCAGTCTTGCCGTATTAAAAAAAGCATCCTCTCCCAGCCGTACTGATATTATGGATGCTTTATAAGCCACGCCTCTGTATCTGCCTTGTGAAGCTCTCCCGTTCCCCGCCGCAATACCGGTAACATGTGTTCCGTGTCCGCTTATGTCTTTTACCGGTATCATATTCTGCCTTACCACAGGATTATTTTCTTTCAATGCGGCGTTAATCTGTTCATTAGTGTATTCTGTCCCGGTGGTTTCATCATATATTGATATCAGTCTTGTAGTTCCGTCATCATTACAAAAATCCGGATGGGTGTAGTCTATCCCGCTGTCAATTACTGCTACTACAACCCCTTCTCCCGACAGATTGCAGGGACTGTTCCATACGGGAGGAATGCATGATGCCGTTACGGAATAATCCAGTGAGGTAATAAGCTTTTTAGGTTTTTCAATAAATATAACCTCTGGCAGGGCTGCCAGCTCATCAATGCGGCCTGCCTCCACTTTAATAAGAGCATACCCTCCCAGAAGCTCCTTTACTTCTGCCGAAAGTTTTTGGGCGGCATTTCTTATGTCTCCCGAATACCGCACAATCAGTTCCCATTCATTACTTCCTGTATCAAAACCGGTATTAAGGTCCGAGGTTTTGGCCCGCTCCTCCTCAGGAAGTATTAAAGCCAGATTCAGTTCATTTTCTTTTTTCTGATTCATATAAACTCTTTTTATTTTAGTTTATGATGATTTCTTTATTCAATGCAACTGAATATATGTAACAGCGGGAAACCTCCATTCCTGTTATTTTGCCTATTGCTTCCCCATACAGCTCTAACTGCTTTTTATATCTGGATACCAGAATTTCTTCCCCTGTGTAACGGTCCACCCTGTCCGTCTTATAATCCACTATACATACTTTGTTATCTTTAATGTAAAAAGCGTCTATAATTCCCTGAACAAGCACCTTCTCGTCGGGAGGGTAAATCTCATTAACTCTGTCTGCTCCAATCTCCATTATAAAGGGCTGCTCCCTGAAAAGCTTGTGGGACCTGAACGCCTCTTTCATCTCCCCTCCGAGACTTCCCGCAAGGAACGAAGCTATTTTACCGCAGTCAATAAGCCCGGCATATTCCCGGGAAATTTTTCCCTCTTCTGTCAGACTTTCAAGAAATGCTCTGACGGAGGGTTCATCTTTTGCAATATTGTAGTCCAGCAGTTCAAACAGTTTATGATAAGCATTGCCCCGGAAGGTGGCCGTAACCGTCTCTTTTTCCCGGATAAAGGCAGGAACCGGTTTTTCCCTTTGCCCTGTTTCCAGACGTGCCTCGGTAAGCTCGCTCTCCTCCATCGCCTTGTGTTTCAAGTCTGATACGGAATATTTGGATTTAAGGGATAAAATTTTGGAATAGGGATAACTGTATTCCAGTATATGGGCAATATTTCCGTATGTATCACAGTTAAAATCCACATTATATATCTTATCCAGATTAATTATTTTGTCATTCTGTGCCGCAATCACTCCGGCTTCTGCGATTTCTTTTATCTGTTGTGCATCCGCAAAATCAACTCTGTAACGGGGATTGTTAATAGCCCACGGTGCAACGGCATCCAGATAATTCGGATTTTCCGTAAGATAAGTCATTACGGTATCTTCTCCCTTTACGGCATTTTCCCACTTTATAAGGGATTTTTCCCTGTTGCAGCAGCCAATCATTATGAGCTTGTCCACCGCTCTTGTCATGGCTACATACAGAATCCTCAATTCTTCCCCTATTGCATCAAAGGTTATCCTGTGGCCTATCATATTTTTATATACGACATTCTCCCTGACACGGTGTTCCAAATCCACATAGTCAATGCCGATTCCCACCGTACTGTCATAAATAACAGATTCCGTACTGTCTCTGAGATTATATTTTTTACCGGCATCTCCCAATATGACAATGGGAAATTCCAGTCCCTTGCTTTTGTGGATGCTCATGATTCTCACCAGATTATCATCACCGGAGCCGGTCTGGCCCTCACCGTAGTCCACATCATATTTTTGGAGTCTTTCTATATATCTTAAGAAATTAAAAAGTCCTGAATAACTTGTATGCTCAAATTCCCCTGCCTTCTGTACCAGCATATCCAGATTGGCTTTCCTGATTTTACCCCCGGGCATTGCTCCCGCATAATCATAGTATCCTGTATCATATATTATCTTGGAAATAAGCTCTCTTATGGTATATATCTGTGCCATCCCTCTGTATTTATTAATCATGTCCACAAGCTTCCTGCACTTATCGGCTGTTTTTCCTTCGTTGGAAGCATAAGAAATTACACAGTCATACAATTCCGTTCTCCGTTTTCTGCCTTTCACTTCTGCAAGCTCACCGGCGTCAAAATAGGCAAAATATGAACGCATAAGTCCGGCAAGGGCTATTTCCTGTCGGGGATTATCTATTATTTTAAGAAAATCCAGCACATTTACCACTTCATATGCAGTAAAATATCCCGTCCCTGAGGAATAGATACTGGGAATTCCATGACTTGTAAGAACTGAAGAATAAACAGGTCCTCCGGACTTATCACTTCGCAGAAGTATTACAAAATCCCGGTATGTAAGCTTTGGATTCTCTGACATAAGCTTTTTAATGCGTCCGGCAGCAATATGGGCACAGGCTTCCTGCCTGTCAATATTATTTTCCTTAAGCTGTCCTTCATCTGCCACAACAAGCTCTGTAATGTCATCACCTTCGTCATCAAAGGTTTTTCCGGCATTCAGTCTTACGTCCCGGGTATATTCTATTCCTCCCAATGTTTTATTCATGATTACGGAAAAAACATCATTAATGCTTTCAAGGACATTCTCACGGCTTCTGAAATTCAGATTCAGCCTGATTTTATATTTTCCCCCTGCATTACCGGTCTCTTTGTAATCTTCATAGGCACCGTATTTATCCATAAAGAGTTCCGGCTTTGCCATTCGGAATTTATATATACTCTGTTTAACATCCCCCACCATAAAAACATTGGGGTTACCGAATCTCTCCCTTGAAACGGCATTGAGTATATATTCCTGAACAAGATTGCTGTCCTGATACTCATCAATATATAGTTCATTAAAGGACTCCGCCAGCTCGTCTGCTATGCCGGTATAATGTATTTCTCCGTTTTCCCGACGGATAAGAATATCCAGGGCGTAATGTTCAATATCTGAAAAGTCCAGAATATTTTTATTTTTCTTGTATTCCTGAAACCTGAGCGTAAATTCTTTTGTTAAATCAAGATATAATTTTACAAATTTGCTGCAGTTTTTCATCTGATTCAGCTGCGTATCCGGAGAGGCGCAAAATTTTCTGACTATTTTTTCCCTACGGGCTTTCATATTTTTGCGTATATTCTGCACCAGACTTTTCAGTGCCACGTCTGATTTGGTGGAACGACCCAGAGTGACAAAGTCCCTGGAAAGCACTATGGACATTTCTGAAAGAGTATTCATGTTAAGACAGTCACTCCACATCTGTCTGTCGGAAAGAATTGCAGGAATATATTCTACAGGCCCTAAGGCTTCATTACAGAAATCCAGCATCATGTCACATTCTTTAATGCTGTCCATGCACACCTGTTTTATATATGATTTTATATCTTTTACAACAGCAAGATTTTCATATTCTTCTACAGTTTCCACGTCATAAGCTTTTTCACATTCCGTAAGCCACTCTAACGGCCATGGATTACTCTGGGCAAATCTGTGCAGCCCGGTTATAAGTCCCGAAAGTCTGTCAACGCTTTTACCCGGTGCAAAGGCCTCCACAAAGTCCAGAAAATCCTGCTCCCCCAGGGTAAATTTTTCTTCCAGAATGTCCTGTAACACGTCTTCTTTAATAAGGTTCAATTCTCCTTCTTCTGCAACTCTGAAATCCGGCTCCAGATTAATTGAATTATAATAATTTCTCAGAATATATGTACAAAAACTGTCAATAGTGGTTATTTTGGCATTATCCACAAGAGAAATCTGCTTTATAAGATGACGGTTTCCCGGATTTTCCTTAAGGGCCGCTTCAAAGCCTTTTCCCAGCCTTATTTTCATCTCCTCTGCCGCTGCCCTGGTAAATGTAACTACCACAATGGAATCAATGTCTATGGGATTATGGACATCCGTAACTCTTTTAATTATACGTTCAATAAGAACTGCGGTTTTGCCTGAGCCTGCCGCAGCACTGACCAGTAAATTACAGTCTCTTGCATTAATTGCAGCCTGTTGGTCTTTGGTCCAAGCCATATATATACCTCCTCAGTCTTTCTTTGTATATCCGAATTTTAACCATTTATCCGGCTCATCCTTTATTATATCCGGCTTACGGTATCTGCTCCTTGAAGGATTGAATCCGCACACTGCTTTATATGAGCAATAATCGCAGGACTCTTCAAAAGGATTTGCATCTACTTTTCCATTCATAATTTCCTGCTCCATATTTACCATTTTATTCACTGCATAGCCGGAAACACAGTCAAGCTGCTCTCCCGTAATTAAATGTCCGTCCTGTGAAAGCTGACCATCCTTCTTACGCTTGGCGGGAATCACCAGTGAGCTTCCGCTTTCCCATTCATCCATAAGATGTGCGCTCTCCATACTTACCATTCCTGTAGGGCAGAAAGCCTTAAGAATATTTTTTTCATATTCCCCGTCCTCAGGTTTATTAATTATTGGATTATCTATGCGGTTATACAATGCCGCAGCCGGTATAACTTCTTTATCCGGATTATTCTGCCTCATTTTATCAACTGTGCTTCTAAGATATACCATAAGCTGAAGTTTCAGTCCGTTATATATGTCATCCAGAGTCAAATCATTGGCTCCTGATTTGTAATCTATTATTTTAACATATATTTTACCATCCTCTTCACATAAATCCACACGGTCTATTTTACCCACTATTGCCGTATCCATGAATTTATCATAAAATGTGCTTTCAAACCGGGCCGGCACAAAACTTCCTGCCTTAATCTGTTCTCCCAGCGCCCATACCGTCCGATCCAGTATATTAATAATTCTCTGCTTAAGATAAGCATTTTTGCCTCCGGAGGCAAAAAAGGAAGCGTTATAATCTGCAGTGGCATCCATAACTGCAGTTCTCACCAGTTCATGACGCTCATCCTCCGAAATCATGGAAAAATCCCTGTTGTCTTTTTTGAGTCTTGAAGATATATCCTCTATTGCCCGATGGAAAATGGTTCCCATATCGGCGGGATTAATTTCGTATATCTTTCTGTCTTCCAGTTCCAGGCCGTACCTTGCAAAATGGGCAAAGGCACATTTTGCGAAGGTTTCCATTCTTGAAATACTGCTTTTATCAATTTCGGCATACAGTTCTTTGGCTGCAGAAGATGTGAGCATATCACACATATTTTCCCGGGAATATATATCCAGAATATTACGCAGATTAGAAGCATAGGGTTCATGGTTCATAAAATACTCCATAAGCTCCCTGACTCCCGGGCGTACCCTGTCCGAAAGAATGGCATCCGTCACAAGATGAATTGAATTGGCCCGGTTGGTTATATATTCCTCCGGCTCAAGCTCACCCTCTGAATACATTTTAAGGGAAGGATACATTTTAAACAGCATGTTAATAATTCTGGAGGGCTTACTGTCCTTTCCTCCGGCACTGAACTTATGGCACATAACATAAAGAGCATTTTCCGGTTCAGTCATATTAAGATATATATAAAAATTCTGAATGAACACCTGCTGTCTGGCGGAGGGTGCCAGCTCCACGCTGTTATCCCCAAGGATTTTTCTCTCGTTTTCTGATAAAAAGCTTCTACGGGGGGATGTTTTTGGAAAAATTCCTTCATTGGCTCCGAGAATAAACAGAACCTTAACATGTTCCAGTCTGGTTCTCTCCACATCTCCCACTGTTACACAGTCCACGGATGGTGGAATAATTCCCACTTTAATTTCTTCAAATCCGGCATCCATTATGGAAATAAACTCCTCTACGGATATCTCTTCATCTCCCATCAGGCTGTCAATCTGTTCCAGAAGCTCTATAATTCTGTCATAGGTCATGCGATACTCCATAGCTCTTGCCATGGAATCCACGTTACCGCAATCAGCCTCCATATGCTCTGCCAGTTTTTCCATATATTCATAGACAGAACCATCCTCCATAAGGTCATATACGGCCCTGACCATAAGCCGGACGGAATTCTTCTTATTGCTGTAAGCTTCGTCAAATTTGTTTATTCTCTCAGTAAACATAACTCTGGCGGCGTTAATTTCACCTAAATCAGCCCCTTTACCGGGATATTTGCGCACAAACATTTCCCTCCAGCGGTTACGTCCCCTTATTCCAAAAGCCAGAACATAATTTTCCAGGCAGTCCGTCTGATTTTTATCCAATCCGCAAATATCATTTTTAAGAAATCGAAAAACACTGTCATAGGAATAGTTATCACTTACAACCTCCAACGCAGCCCGTATGTACTCCACTGCGGGGTTTCCTAAAAGACTTCTTTTACGATCCATAAAGAAAGGAATTTGGCTTTCAGTGAATATTCTTTGTATGTCATCTCCATACAATTCCATATCTCCGGCTATGAGGGCAATCTCCCTGAATCTTAAGCCATTCTCCCTCACCTGGTGTAAAATATATGCTGCCGCAAGACATACCTCCCCCTTTGGGGTATCCGACTGTCTTAAAATAATATCCTCCACTTCCCCCTCATATACTTTTCCGTCATATCTGAAAAGCTCATTTTCAAGGAAATCAAGTTCCGAAGACTTTGCAAAACGGAATTTCTCCCTGTCCGTTTCAATGCGGTTATATTCCGTAGGTATTCCCAGACGGTCAGCAATACGCCCCATTTTACTCATCAGGGATTTACTCATATAAAACAAATCCTCTTCCCCTGTAATACCCACACTCTCATCCCGTGGAATTGTTACGGTGGTAATTACCCTTTCTGCACAAGTCAGGATATGTTCAATAATACGGTACTGTACAGGTGTAAATCCGGTGAATCCGTCAAAGGCCACCACTGCATTATTAAAAAAAGACGATTTATGTATTACCTTAAGAAGTTCTTCCGGTCTGTCTTCAAATGTTATGTATTTACCATTTATGGAATCCTGAAAAGCTTCATATACTTCCAGTAAATCGGCAAGTTTCTGTTTCAGTCTGTCAGAGGCGGTTATCTCTTCAATAATGCGTCTGAGTTCTCCCACAGTAATTCCGTACTGCTTTAATTCTGAAATCATGGATTTAATTTCCGTAATAAATCCCTGTTTGCCGTTAGGGTGAATAATTTTAAGTCTTTCTTCAACTTTGGAAACTGCTTTACGCAGAATAAGGTTTTTGCCTGTATCGTCAATGGTCTTTGCAGGCTCAATCCCCAGTTCCTCAAATATTCTGTATGCCATTCTTCCAAAGGTTACCACATCTATATTAAACACCCCTCCGTTGGGATGTAATCTAACTATGTCTTTCTGCGCCTGCAAAGAGGACTGTTCCGGCACCACAAGTATGAATTTACGGCTGTTATCCTTGGAAGCTATGGATTCCTGTATTAATCTGTCATATAATTTAAAAGTTTTTCCATGTCCGGATGCACTCATTAAAAATTCCAGCAACATAAACTTCTCCTTCAATAAAAGTGGTATATTTTCCCCAAAAGACTAATAATGTATAATAATCAGATTCGGGAGTAAACAATGAGTTCCAAAACCAAAATAGTAGTTCTTAAGCTAAAGGAAATGATTTACACGGTGGTTTTCGTTGTATTAGGCATTATTCTGATTCTGCTGCTTGTGCTGTTAATAACCAGAAAAGCCGCCAAGGAAGAAACGGATATACCAAAATCAACCTTCTCGCCCGGAGTATATACTTCATCCATTGTACTTGCAACCAATCCCGTAGATATAGAAGTAATTGTTGACTGTGAACAGATAAAATCAATTCAGCTAATCAATACTTCTGAATCGGTTGAAACAATGTACCCGCTTATAACAGACTCACTTCACTCCATAGCTTCCCAGGTTATTAAAAATAATTCAACCCAAAATATTACATACAATCAGGAAGCCAAGTATACTTCTATTGTACTCATACAGGCAATTCAATCGGCTTTGGATAAAGCATACAACGACTGAACAGAAAAGCCGATTACTGTTAAGTAATCGGCTTATCATTAATAAGTCAGACACTGTTCTTCTGACATTATAACATCATATCAGTTGTTGTGTAAATCCCTTACTGTCTTAAGTCCGGGCAATGCATTGCCGTCATAGTCAAACAATGCCTGATTGGCCCATTCATTACCGCAGGGTCCGGCCTCTTTGGTATATTCCAGCGCTGCCTCTGTAGCCCAGCCTGAACCGGGAACGGGAATCCATGCAGGCTCCCAGTAGAAAAATCCCTTTCCCCTTCCTTCCGGTACTTCGTCAATCACTTTAAATAAGTCCTTAAGGAATTCGCACTGGCCCTCCGGTGTCATAGGATGCTGTAATTTATCCACCAATTCCTGTCTGGTTGCCATTCCTTTTCGCTCATCAGGTCCCAGCTTCTCATATTCAGCATAGTCTTCCATGGTATAACCCATAGAAACCTCAGCAACTACCAGATCCTTGCCATAACGGATGGCAATATCATTCATGTTATTCCTTAAATCTTCAAGTGTTCCGTGCCAGAAGGGATAATAGGACAGGCCTATAACCTGAAAATCCTCTCCCCGTCTGATAAAATTGTCAAACCATTCACGATAAAGACTGTTATTGCCTCCGTTATCCAGATGAATCATAATGGGAACTTCACTGTCAACCGCTCTTACGGCTCTTATTCCCGCATTGACAAACAAAGCTATATTGTCATATTCCGGCACTTTTCCATAGGGCCAGAGCAATCCATTGGACAGCTCGTTGCCCACCTGGATAAGAGTAGGAAAGATTCCCTCTTTCTTAAGTATGGTGAGTGTATCCTTTGTATAATCATAAACAGCCTTTTCCAGTTCCTTTACACTCATGCCCTGCCATGCCTTAGGAATATTCTGTTTACCCGGGTCTGCCCAGAAATCGCTGTAATGATAGTCAAGAAGAAATCCCATACCGTGGTCCAAAGCTCTTTTTGCCAGCCTCTTGGTAACCTCAAAATCATTGGTGCCCGCACCATATGGTTTTCCATCCTCTGCATACGGGTCATTCCAGAGACGTAGTCTTACATAGTTAACATCATAATCCTTTAATATATCAAAAACATCTTTATTAACGCCGTTGTCGAAGAATCTGCCTCCGCACTTCTCAACCTCTTCAAGCGTAGAGAGATCCATTCCTTTAATATAGTCCATAAAACCACCCTTCCATATTATTAAGAGGCAGGCTTACACCTGCCTCTTACGACTTAATTCACTCATTAATCAAAATTAGTAATTCTCTGATACATCGCTTTGTAACGGAATCTTGCCATTTCGTTCTTGGCAAGAACATCCTCTTCAGTGCCTACATACTGGCAGCGGATGCAGTAATACTCCTTTTTATCCTTATCATAGAACATATCGATGTCGAGATCCCTCATAAAACAAGACGGGCATCTGTAATTTAATTTGCCTTTTCCAGCTTGAGCCATGATGTGAATACCTCCTTATCAGATAATTTTCCTGTATAACCTAATGTAAACATAGGTGAGAAAGCATATCCTTCACGGATATATCCCACTTTGTCCCTGCCTTCTGCAGAGAGAATAACCTTTGTATCAATCTGAGGAACAACTGCTTCCACATTATCCGCATTGCTTAACTGTTCCTCTCTGCATTTATATTCGTAATCCAGTGCCTTTGTCTCTGAACCGTTGCAGGCAAGCTTAATTCCGGTCATATCCTCTGTATACTCGGTAGTACCATAGCATGCAACAATATATTCGTTAATGTCCACCTCTGCTTCAGGATTACTCATTTCCAGAATATGACGCTCAAATTTGATTGCACTGCTTCCTTCTTCAAATATAACCTTAGTCTGGAGCTTAACGGTTAAATCAGCAAATTCAATATCCACCGGATCAAGGGTGAGGATTCTTGCGTTACCCTCCTGTGAGAAATGTGCCTTGGTTCTGCACTGGCAGAGATCAACCTCTTCTCCCTTATATACAATCTTGGCACTTCTTACGGTACCCTCTCCTGCATAGTGGGTGAAATATCCCGCACGGTATTTCTCCTGGATAAGGAAAGGATAAGAAGCATCCTGAACATGAGGAGTTCCGATACCTACAGGCCACTCAAGCTTTGCAACGTATGGTCTTAAATCCACAATGGCTCCGCCCTGGTCCATATTTACACAGGCTCTCATAAATGAGTCACAATACCAGAAAAGCTGTTTTTCGGAACCATAGAGAATATCCTTCCAAAGAGCACATTCCGGCTCGGTATAACTCTTTTTCTGTCTGTAATAATCAGCAAACTCTGACATGGTCATATCCACCAGTTTGCCCTCTTTCTTTAACTGTCCGTAGTAAGCACATCCGTCCTCATAGGATTTCTTAAGGAGCTCATAAGGTGCCTCCCAACGTCCCATTTTATTCATCCAGCCCGGTCCTACAAACTGCATATTGTATGCGTAACCGTTGTTATACTTCTCCAAAGACCTGTACTGGTCAATCAGATTATATAAATACGGATACTCCCATGTCTTGCTGTCGTATATCATTCCTCTTAATACGTTCTGAGGATGAGTACCAAAGTTGGAACCGTTACCGTCATAGCAGGCCAGCAAGTCTCTTGAAAGATGGGGAATTGCTACGATTCCGGAATCTTCCGCTTCATTGGCAGCCGGTGCGTGAGTATTCTGCTTAGAAGGAATCCACGGAGCCCAGGGACCTCCATCCATAAATGTATACCAGGAATTATTGCAGGTATGATATGCTTTAGGGCCTTCTTCCCAGCAGGTAGCCACAGCACATTTAACTGAAGGGTATTTTTCCTTAATGTAATTGGTCAGTTCCGCATCCATATAATATGAACCGGTTGATTCAGGATAAAATCCGAATACGTCGTGGAATTTCTCAAATACATCATCCACTATGGATTTTTTATCCTCCATTGAAAACATCCAGATGCAGAAATCCTTGGTTTTGTATTTCTCACGGAATTCCTTACAAGGGAGTCCCAAAAGAGTTAAACCGATTTCGTCTCCGTACTTCTCATGATCAGCCTTGGCAAGTTCAATGGCCTCTGCATTAAAAAGGCTGGCATAGGTCATCTGGATGGTTGTCTTTAATCCGTTCCTGTGGGCAATTTCCTGCTGTGTTTTGAAAATGTCCAGAGATTCGGTCAAAAGACTTTTTCTGCTGATGTTTTCTTCCTTACCATGTCCTGTTACCTTCTCTGCGTATTCAGGAACCATTTCAGGGCGGTGAATAATGTTTACAACAAACTTATCCATATTGATTCTCCTTGTATAAAAATTTATATTTCTCGTTGAAAAGCCGGGAAAGCATTTTTCCCGAAACAACCGATTTCTTTGGTGCGCAATCGGTTGTTCTATGTTTTGAGTGTACCACGGCCACTCATTGTTGTCAATACATATATTTTATTTTTTTGCAAAAAATTTTTGTGTATTTTTCACAAATAAAAGATATAGCTGCAGGATATTTGCGCAACGCTATTTTGTGGATTCTTTCAGCACTATTCCGTATCCCAGAAGGGTTTTTGGCGCAACTTTTTTACCATCCATTAAATCATATAATATTTTAAAGGTTTCCTTTCCCAGCTCCACCGCATCAAAAGACAATGCTGTTACATTGGATGCGGTAAGGTCCAACATTGCACTGTTATAAAATGAAGCAACCCTTATATCCTCAGGAACGCTTATTCCCCGGGCCTTAAGCTTGTTCAAAGTATATACGCACAGTGAATCATCCATACATACAATGCAGTCGGCCTTTTTGGCTACCAGTTCTTCCACAGCCTTTCCCGTTCTGGCTTCACCCTCCACATCCAGATAAATAAGGTCATGATTAATTTCCATGCCGGCAGCTTTAAAGCCTTCAATATACCCGTCCAAGCGGTTCCGGGTAACCATATGGGAGGAATTACCGCCTATAAGTCCTATGTTTTTACATCCTTTCAATATAAGAAGTGATATAAGTTCCTTACACCCTCCCCTGTGATCATTGTCTATCTGTATTACATTATCAATATCCGAAAGGCCTATTGCTACAAAAGGAATATTCATCTCCTTAAGATACTCCGCAGCCACATCATTTTTCAGGGTACGGCTTAAAATGGCGCCGTCAATCTTATGATTTGCAACGGCTCTTTTTAACTGGGAGATATCCTGATTATTTACCATTGAGATAATAATGTCATATTCCAAAGCCGATGCCATATCACTGATTCCCAGAAGACAGTTTTGAAAGAAAGGAAGTTCTGCTATGGAATAATCTCCCGGAACAACCCAGCTTACATTAAAGGTTTTAGACTGGGCCAGTCCCTTAGCTATGGCACTGGGGGTATAATTATGCTCATTAATATATTTAAGCACTGCTTCCCGTGTGGCAGCTCCTATTCTTCCCTTCCCTGAAATAGCCCTGGACACCGTCGTCTTGGATACTCCCAGCGCTTCCGCCACATCTGCTATGGTTATTTTTCCGTTCTGCGTTATCTCATCCATTATCATTACCTCATTATTTTTCTAAAAAAATACATTTTCCTCTTTACCCATTTATGATGATATGTTATAATAAATGCGCAATCGGTTGTTCTATTCTTTATTTTAACAGCCGAAGAACTAAAGGTCAATATATTTTGAGGGAAAATTTATGAAAACAGACAAAATATTTTTCGGAGCCGCTTACTATGATGAATATATGCCTTATGACCGTATCGATAAAGATATGGAAATGATGAAGAAAGCAGGAATGAACACCATCCGGATTGCGGAATCCACCTGGAGCACATGGGAACCCCATGATGGTGAATTTGATTTTACCCATCTTAACAGAATGCTGGATGCAGCGGAAAAATACGGTATTAATGTAATAGTGGGCACTCCCACTTACGCCGTTCCTACATGGCTTGTAAAGAAATATCCGGATATACCGGCAGTTACCCATGCCGGACAGGAGCTTTACGGAAGAAGACAGAACATGGATATAACCCATGAAGGCTACTTATTTCATGCAGAGCGTATTATACGGAAGCTTTTGGAACAGACGGCACACCGTGACTGCGTAATCGGCTTTCAGGTGGATAATGAGACAACAGCCAATGATGTCTGTACTCCCCGGGCCCAGAAGGCTTTTGTGGAGTACCTTAAAAATGAATTTCCCGATATAGATGAATTTAACCGTGAATTCGGGCTGGATTACTGGAGTAACAGGATTAACTCCTGGGAGGATTTTCCTGACATAAGAGGTACGATTAACGGAAGCCTTTCAGCAGAATACGCCAAATTTCAGCGTAAGCTCGTCACTGACTTTTTTAACAGGCAGATAGATATTATTAATGAATACAGAAGACCTGAACAGTTTATTACCCATAATTTCGACTACTACTGGACCGGAGTTTCGGCAGGAATGAAGCCTGCGGTTAATCAGTTTGATGCCGCTGCCAATCTCACCGTTGCCGGAACTGATATATATCATCCTGCTGCCGCATCCCTTACAGGAATGGAAATCGCTTTCGGAGGCTCTCTTATGCGGGGCTTAAAGGGCAGCAACTATCTTGTATTGGAA
Organism: Butyrivibrio sp.; assembly: GCA_051880015.1. Lineage (GTDB taxonomy): Bacteria > Bacillota > Clostridia > Lachnospirales > Lachnospiraceae > Eshraghiella. The sequence goes on from JBJEND010000047.1 coordinate 15,532, forward strand.
ACCCAGGCACAGGGCAATATGGGCTGGCTTCCGTATCCGGGGCAGTTAAGACTTCAGGCCTACAGTCACATAGCTTCCGGTGCCAACAGCGTAATGTACTGGCACTGGCACTCCATTCACAATGCCATAGAAAGCTATTGGAAGGGTGTATTAAGCCACAATCTCAAAGAAAATGCCACATACCTGGAGGCCTGCATTATCGGAAAAGAATTTTCCCGCATAGGCCACAGAATCAATAATCTTGAAAAGCACTGTTACATAGCCGTTATGGTGGATAATGAATCCCTTACCGGTCTGGATGAATTTCCTATTAATAAGGATTTCAGATACAACGATATATTAAGATGGATTTTTACCGCATTGTATAACCGGAATTTCGAATGTGATTTCATCTCCCAGAATGTATCCTTTTCAAAGCTGTCATCATATAAGGCGGTTATTGTTCCCGCCATGTACAGTGCAAGTGATGAGGTGCTTTTAAAGCTTAAAAAATATGTGAAGGACGGCGGACACCTGATAATGACTTTTAAAAGTGCTTTTTGTGACCGCCATCTTAAAATACGCTGGGATGACCAGCCTTATCTGCTCACGGATGTTTTCGGTATGACATATGACAGTTTCACCTGTGATGATGTTACACTTAAAAATACCTCCTTTGGCGGAGACGGAATAAAGGTAACCAATTTTATGGAATTACTTATTCCTGATACTGCATCGGTTCTGGCAGAATATGACAACCCTGCCTATATTAATTATGCGGCTGTAACTTCCAACAGATACGGACTTGGAAGTGCAACATATATCGGCTGTCATTTTGACGGTCATATTTTGGAAAATCTCCTGTGCAATATACTGGAGGATGCCAAAGTTGTTTCACCTGATACCAATTTTCCGTTGATTATCAGGGAAGGTATTAATTCTTACGGAAAGAAAATTGTTTTTTACCTGAATTATTCCCCGGATTCCCTTACGGTAGAAATACCTTATGACGGAGAGGAATTAATTACAGGCAAACCGGTAACCGGGGGAGAAAACCACACCCTGCTTCCCTGGAATCTAATGATATTGGAGGTATCAAAATGAAGAAAAAATTACTGTTAATTTTCATGTCAGCGCTTATGGTTTTAAGCGGCTGCCACAAAGGAAACCCATCCATTAAGAAAGTGGATGTTACCTTGGATGACAGTGCTTCAGGAGTATTTGTGGAAGCTGTTAAAGGACTTCCTGATGATTTTATTCTGGGCTGTGACGTATCCAGCATAATTTCAGAGGAAAACAGCGGTGTCAAATACTACAATAACAAAGGGGAGGAACAGGATTTGCTCCTTACTCTGGCAGAAAACGGAGTTAATACAATACGTATCCGTATCTGGAATGATCCTTATAATGCAGACGGTAAGGGCTACGGCGGCGGAAACAATGATGTAAAAACTGCTGTTGAAATAGGCAAAAGAGCTACCATGTACGGAATGAAAAGTATGATTGATTTCCACTATTCCGACTTCTGGGCAGACCCGGCCAAGCAGATGTGCCCCAAAGCATGGGTAGATATGTCTGCAGAAGAGAAATGTGATGCACTGTATCAATATACCTATGATTCCCTTAAAGAAATACTTGAAGCAGGTATAGAGGTTAATATTGTCCAGGTAGGTAACGAAACCACCACAGGTCTTGCCGGATGCAAGGATTGGACAGAAATTACTGCCCTTATGAGCGCAGGCTGTCGGGCTGTAAGGGAATTATCTGAAGAATATAAGCAGGATATAAAGATTGCCCTTCATTTTACCAATCCGGAAAATACGGCTAACTACAGAAGATTTGCCAAATATCTGAATGACAATAATGTTGATTATGATATTTTTGCTTCTTCCTATTACCCGGCATGGCACGGAACTCTTGATAACCTCACTTCCATTCTTTCCGAAATTTCCGAAAAATATCAGAAAGAAGTAATGGTTGCTGAGTTCTCATATGCGTATACCCTTGAAAACGGAGATAATTTTGCCAATTCCATCTCTGAAGAAACCAACTGTGCATGGCCTTATGCCTCTACCATTCAGGGACAGGCCAACTGTATAAGGGATATAGCCCAGGCAGTTGTCAATGTGGGGGATGCAGGTATCGGCATCTGCTATTGGGAGCCTGCATGGCTTCCGGTTCCGGGAGATTCATATGAAGAACAGCTTGCAGTCTGGGAAGAAAACGGCTCCGGATGGGCATCCAGCTATTCTACCGAATATGACCCGGATGATGCGGGAGT
>JBJEND010000048.1:0-17666 GCA_051880015.1 Butyrivibrio sp.
TATGAGCAGTATAAGGATATGAAGAGGGGAGATTTGTGTAATCTGGTTAAGAAAAGGATTCAGGCCAAGTTAGACGAGGTTCTGCCGGCAGATGAAGCAAAATAATTATTGACTTTCTTTTATATTATGTTAGAATAATATAAGTTTCAGATATTATTAAAGGCTGTGAAGACACACAGTAGTCAGTTGTAATTCTTGCAGAGAGAAGGGGTCATCGGCTGTAAGCCCCTTTAAGTTCAGACAGTTGATGAAATTCATGTCGGAGCCGCATTCCTGAATTCAGTAGGGATTGCCGTAGAGACACGTTACGTCGTAATGAGTGCCGGCATGTGCCGGAATTAGGGTGGTACCGCGATTACATCGTCCCTTGTGGGAGATGCAGTCGCTTTTTTTATTATTTTATTTGAAAGGATAATGTTATGAAAGAAAAATTACAGGCAATTAGAGAACAGGCCATGCAGAAAATTTCCGAAGCATCCGATTTGGATATGCTTAATAATATCCGTGTGGCATATCTGGGCAAAAAAGGTGAGCTGACTGAAGTTCTTAAGGGAATGAAGGATGTATCGGCGGAAGAAAGACCTAAGGTAGGTGCAATGGTTAACGATACAAGAACAGCCATTGAGGAGAAACTGGAAGAGGTGAGACAGAAAATCGCGGCTGCCAGAAGAGAACAGCAGCTTAAAGAAGAAGTTATTGATGTTACACTTCCGGCAAAAAAGAATCTTGTGGGTCATTCCCATCCGAACACCGTGGCCCTTGAGGAGGTTGAGAGAATCTTTTTAGGCATGGGTTATGAGGTGGTGGAAGGACCGGAGATAGAGTATGACTATTATAACTTTGAGGCTCTTAATATTCCTGCCAATCACCCGGCTAAGGATGAACAGGATACCTTCTATATTAACAGCAATATAGTTTTGAGAACCCAGACCTCCTCCGTTCAGGTACATGAGATGGAGACAGGAAAGATGCCTATCAGAATGATTGCTCCCGGAAGAGTGTTCCGTTCCGATGAAGTAGATGCAACCCATTCACCCTCATTCCACCAGGTTGAGGGCCTTGTAATCGATAAAAATATTACTTTTGCAGACCTTAAAGGAACACTGGATGTTTTTGCCAAAGAATTATTTGGAGAAGACACAAGAGTTAAATTCAGACCCCATCATTTCCCATTTACGGAACCCAGTGCGGAGATGGATGTATCCTGTTTCAAATGTAAAGGAAAGGGCTGCCGTTTCTGTAAAAACTCAGGCTGGATTGAGATTTTAGGATGCGGAATGGTTCATCCCCATGTACTTGAAATGAGCGGAATTGACCCTGAAGAGTACACAGGCTTTGCTTTTGGTATCGGTCTTGAGAGAATTGCATTGTTAAAATATGAAATTGATGATATGAGACTTCTTTACGAGAATGACGCAAGATTTCTCAATCAGTTCTAGAAAGGAGATTTGTGATGAATACAGCATTATCTTGGATAAAAGCATATGTTCCGGAGCTTGACTGCACAGCACAGGAATATACTGATGCAATGACATTAACCGGAACCAAAGTGGAAGGATTTGAAGCTCTGGACAGGGATTTGGACAAAATTGTTGTAGGCCGGGTGATTAAAATAGAACGTCATCCTGACGCAGACAAACTGGTAATATGTCAGGTGGATATCGGAACGGAAACAATACAGATTGTTACAGGAGCTCCCAACGTTTATGAAGGAATGAAAACTCCGGTATGCCTTGACGGAGGCAAAGTTGCCGGAGGACATGACGGAAGTAAGACTGAAGGCGGAATACATATCAAAAAGGGCAAATTAAGAGGAGTACCCTCTAATGGTATGATGTGTTCTATAGAGGAACTGGGTTCCTCAAAGGATTTCTATCCTGATGCCCCCGAAAACGGACTTTACGACATGGGAAAGGATGCAGTTGTAGGAAGTGATGCCATTGAAGCACTGGGACTCAGAGATGTGGTTTTTGAGTATGAGATAACCTCCAACAGAGTGGACTGTTACAGCGTTCTGGGTATTGCAAGGGAAGCGGCTGCTACCTTTAACAAGCCGTTTGTACCTCCTGTTGTTACCAAAACCGGTAACAGTGAAGATGTAAATGATATGCTTAAGGTAGAAGTTACAGCAGAGGATCTGTGCCCACGCTACTGCGCAAGACTGGTAAAGAACATCAAACTGGCACCGTCGCCGGAATGGATGCAGAGAAGACTTGCGGCTAGCGGAATCAGACCGATTAACAATATTGTAGATATCACCAATTATGTCATGGAAGAGTACGGACAGCCAATGCACGCTTATGATTTTGATAAGATTGCCGGACATAAAATCGAAGTAAGACGGGCTGCGGAGGGTGAGACATTTACCACATTGGATGGGCAGGAGAGAAAACTGGATTCCAATGTGCTTATGATTTGTGACGGAGAAAAGGCAGTGGGAATTGCCGGAATCATGGGTGGAGAGAATTCCAAGATAACCGACGATGTAACCACAATGCTTTTTGAAGCAGCCTGCTTTGACGGAACCAATATAAGGCTTTCTTCTAAAAGAATAGGACTTCGCACTGATGCTTCCGGTAAGTTTGAAAAAGGACTGGATCCATATAATGCGGAAGCTGCAATTAACAGGGCATGCCAGCTCATAGAAGAACTGGGGGCCGGAGAGGTTGTAGGAGGAATGGTGGATGTATTCCCGAATAAGCCTCAGATTAAGAGAATTCCTTTTGAACCGGATAAATATAATGCACTTTTAGGAACTGCTGTTACGGCAGAAGATATGTTAAAGTATTTTGATAAACTGGAACTGGAATATGATGAAGCGTCCAATGAAGTGGTTATACCTTCTTTCCGGCAGGATTTAATAGGAAGAGCCGATTTGGCAGAAGAGGTAGCCAGGTTTTTCGGATATGAAAATATTCCTACTACACTTCCCTCAGGAGAAACTACCATGGGTAAACTTTCATTCAAACTTCGCGTTGAAGAGGTTGCCAGGGAAGTTGCCCAGTTCTGCGGATTTTCACAGAGCATGAATTACTCCTTTGAGAGCCCCAGGGTGTTTGATAAGCTTTTAATTCCGGAGGATTCCCCGCTTCGTAATGCCATTGCCATATCCAATCCTCTGGGACAGGATTTCAGCATTATGAAGACCACACCGTTAAACGGAATGCTGTCATCCCTTGCAACTAATTATAACCGTAAAAATAAAAATGTCCGCCTGTATGAAATAGGCAATATATATATAGCCAAGTCACTTCCTCTTACCGAACTTCCGGATGAGAGAACACAGTTTGTGCTGGGAATGTATGGTGACGGAGATTTCTTTACTTTGAAGGGTGTTGTGGAGGAGTTCTTTGACAAGGCCGGACTGGACAGTAAAATCAATTATGACCCGTCTGAGAAAGAACCGTATTTCCATCCGGGAAGACAGGCTCATATAGTGTATGACGGCCGGACAGTTGGATACATGGGCGAGATTCATCCCGAAGTAATGGAAAATTACGGAATAGGTGACAGAGTATATATTGCAGTTATTGATATGCCATGTATAACCGAGAAAGCTAAATTCATCAAGAAATACACAGGAGTTGCAAGATTCCCTGCTTCCACAAGAGATATCAGCATGGTGGTAGATAAAGATATTCTTGTGGGTGATTTGGAAAATGCCATAGAGAAGAAAGGCGGAAAACTTCTGGAAAGCTGCAGCCTTTTTGATGTGTATGAAGGATCCCAGGTAGGCCCGGGTAAAAAATCCGTTGCATTTAACCTTGTATTCAGGGCCAATGACAGAACCCTTGAAGATAAGGAGATTAATGAACTAATGGATAAAATATTAAAAGAGCTTACTGCACTGGGAGCCACATTAAGACAGTAAAAGGTGGAACATATGGAATTAAAGGATTTTGATTATTATCTTCCTAAAGAACTCATTGCTCAGGATCCCCTGGAAAACCGTTCGGATTCCAGATTGATGGTTCTGGATGGGAAGACAGGGGAAATTGAACACAGGATATTCTCGGATATAACCGAATACCTTAATCCCGGGGACTGTCTGGTAATCAATGACACCAAAGTAATTCCGGCCAGATTAATGGGATGTAAGGAAGAAACTGGAGCAGTAATTGAAGTGCTGCTTTTACGAAGACGGGGTAATGATTCATGGGAATGCCTGGTTAAACCCGGTAAAAAAGCCAGACCCGGAACAGTAATAAATTTCGGTGACGGCCTATTAAAAGGTGAGATTACGGATATTGCAGATGAGGGTAACCGTATAATTAAATTTACCTATGAGGGAATCTTTGAGGAAATTCTGGACAGATTGGGCCAGATGCCCCTGCCGCCTTATATATCCCATGAATTAAAGGATAAGAACAGATACCAGACGGTTTATGCAAAGAATGAAGGCTCAGCGGCTGCGCCTACGGCGGGGCTGCATTTTACCAGGGATTTACTTGGGAAAATTAAAGAAAAAGGCGTTGAAATTGCCAGTGTAACGTTGCATGTGGGCTTAGGGACATTCAGACCGGTTAAGGTTGATAATGTAGAGGAGCATCATATGCACTCGGAATATTTTTGCATTGAACAGAAGGAGGCAGATAAGATTAACAGGGCGAAGGCCGGGGGACACCGGGTTATCGCTGTGGGAACCACAAGCTGCCGCACCCTTGAGTCAGCGGTAAACCCTTCAGGCATTATACCGGCTTCCTGTGGTGAAACTGATATTTTCATATATCCCGGATATAAATTTAAAGCCATTGACTGCCTTATTACCAATTTTCATCTGCCGGAGTCCACATTGTTAATGCTGGTGTCAGCACTGGCGGGCAGAGATAATATTATGAAGGCATATGCTGAGGCGGTTAAGGAGAAATATCGTTTTTTCAGCTTCGGTGACGCAATGTTTATTAAATAATGATGAAGACAGTTATTTTTGCAACGGCAAAGTAACTGTCTTTTTCTGTGCCTGTAAAGGATAGCAGGATGGAATTTTATTCGTCAGCCCCACGGCTCAGTGGGGCTGATATTATCTTAAATTTCTCCCCAACGCTGGCTCTGACATGACGTGGGACAGAAAAAATGACCGGTTACAATAGGAAATTCTTCTTTTATAGCCGGAAATCATGTTTTTGGACAGAAATAAATCTTAAAAATCCCTGAATTTACGAAAAAATGAATAAAATCTCTGCCATAAGGGAGAGATAATGCTTCTTTATGTAGAAATGCTAAATGCCGCTAAATGCGTGGACAACAGATCTTAGTGTGTCTAAAAAAGACACTGTCTTTTTTTAGACATTTTCTGTGCCTGTGTTGCATAGGAACTTTAAATCTGATAAAATATATACGATTATCTTTAATTCGGAAGAGAGTACAAGGAGGCAGGATTATGTCAATCAGTGTGAGTTCATTCGGAAATACAAAGGATGGAAAAGAGATTAGTTTATATACAATTACCAATGAAAATGGTGCGGTACTTAAGTTAAGTGATATGGGTGCGGTATGGGTGTCCATAATTGTACCTGACAGGGACGGCAAAATGGATGATGTTATTCTGGGGCTGGAATCGGGAGAAGAATATGAACAGAGAAATTATGTGGCAATGGGGGCCATTGTGGGAAGAAATGCCAACAGAATTGATAAATACAGGTTTACCCTCAATGGCAAGGAATACATATTAGAGAACAACGACAGAGGCTGTAATCTTCACAGCGGCAACAATTTTTATTTTAAGAGACTCTGGAATGCTGAGCCTGTGGTTACGGAATTGGGGGAAGGAGTGGAATTTACCCTTGTAAGTCCTGATATGGATCAGGGATATCCCGGTAACCTTACGGTTACTGTTTCATATATTCTGACAGAGGATAATTCGGTTATTATTGAATACAGCGGAGTAAGTGATAAAGATACTGTTGTCAACATGACTAATCATGCTTATTTTAACCTGGGAGGACATAAATCCGGCAGAATAGAGGACCATCTTGTGTGGATTGATGCGGATAGCTATACCCATGGCGCCGATGGCGTTGTTTCCACAGGAGAAATATGTCCGGTGGAGGGAACTCCTATGGATTTCAGACAGTTAAAAAGAATTGGTGATGAAATAGAGTCGGATTTTGAACCATTAAAAAGATGTGGAGGTTATGACCATAATTTCTGTCTTAAGACTAACGGCACAGATGTGGATTTGGTGGCAAAGGTGGTTGATGAGAAAACCGGAAGAGTTATGGATATTTTTACCAATATGCCGGGTATGCAGATGTATACGGGTAACTTCATCTGGGACGGCAATAAGGGCAAGGAAGGAGCTTCATACCACCCAAGAGAAGGAGTGGCCTTTGAAACCCAGTTTTATCCTGATGCAGTGAACCAGCCAAAGTTTCCTTCACCTATTGTAAAGGGCAACGAGCCATTCTACTACAGTACGGTGTACAGATTTTCAGTAATTAATCAGGAATAGTACGGCGGGGAGTAATCAATATGAAAGATAATCATTTTTTTGCCATGATGTCCAGAATGAAATACATCAACCGCTGGGGACTGATGAGAAATACACTGACAGAGAATATCAGTGAGCACAGCCTGGATGTTGCAATGATTGCCCATGCCCTTGGGGTAATCAATAACATATATTACAATGGTAATATTAATGCGGACAGGCTGGCATTAATGGGCATGTACCATGATGCCACGGAGATAATTACAGGAGATATGCCTACTCCGGTGAAATATTATAATCCGGTTATCAGAGATGCCTATAAAGAAGTTGAAGGGGTTGCCAAGGAAGAGCTTTTAAAGGGGCTTCCGGAAGTAATGAGACCTTTATATGATACCATACTTCAGGATACAGAAGAAGAAAAAGAAATGTGGAAATATGTAAAGGCTGCAGACAAGCTTTCAGCATATATCAAATGTATTGAGGAACAAAGGATGGGTAACTGTGATTTTGAAAAAGCAGGTAATTCCATTCAGAACATCTTAGAAGATATGAATATGCCTGAGGTGGACTTTTTCATGGAAAATTTCATTCCGGCATACAGGCTTACTCTGGATGAATCAAGATAATTTACGGGTAAGGAAGGGTGTATATGACAGGCAGGGAAGAAGAATTAGACAACTTAAACAGTCTGTATAATGCAGATAAAAATATTCTGACGGTTCTTTACGGAAAATACAGAGTGGGTAAAACCACGCTTTTACGGGAATTTATGAAGAATAAAAGCTGTCTGTATTTTGAAGCTTCACAGACAGTGGACGTCGAGCTTCTGCACAGCCTGAACGCAGCCATGGCAGCACAGATGGAGAACTATGCGCCTGCAAAAGATTATGATGCCTTATTTGACCGGATTAAAAACAGTGGCATCAGGCTGATTGTTTTGGAAGAATTTCAGAATCTGGTTAAGGCAGATTTGGGATTTATAGTCAGCCTTCTAAGGTTTTATCAGGATGGGGAGCGGGAACATAATGTAATGATTGTTCTTACCGGTTCTTCTGTGGCATGGGTGGAAAATTCCATGGTTAAATCCATGGGAAGGGCTGCTTTATATATTAATTCCTTCATCAAAATTAAAGAATTCAATTATTCTGATACGGTAGATATGTTTCCGGAATGCAGTGCCGGAGAACTTTTGGGCATCTATGCAGTTACAGGCGGAATGCCGGGATATCTGACCCGCTGGAATCCGAAGCAGGATATTAAGAGCAATATATGCAGGCTCTTTTTGTCAGAGGACAGTCCTTTTATGAGAGAGGCAGAACTTTATTTAAAGGATGAATTCAGGGAAACGGGAGTATACAGCATAATTCTGAAATGCCTGGCAGCGGGCATGAATAAATTAAATGAAATACATGAGTATACCGGATACGGCAGAGATAAGATAAGCGTGTACCTGAAAAACATGATTGAGAGGGAAATAGTTGAAAAGGTATTTTCTTTTGAAGGGGAAAACAGCGAGCTTACCAGAAAAGGACTGTACAGAATTAAGGATGACTTTATAAGTTTCTGGTACAGATTTGTATATCCGGAGTACGGGATTCTGGCAGTTACCCCCGGGGAGGTTTTTTATGACAGATATATTGCCCCCGGATTTAATGATTTTCTTTTGGAAGCCTTCATTAAAATTGCATCAGAATTTATGAATATAATAAATAACATGGGCAGACTTCCTTTTAAGGGAACATATAAAGGAAGATGGCATGGAAAGATGGGAGAACTCCATATTATTTTTGAAGGAGACAAGGGGCAGTTTGTAATCGGACAGGCCTTTGTGGGGGATGTTCCCGTGGGAACCGGTGAATATAACACCATACTTGCAGATGCAAAGCTTGCGGGGCTTGAAAATCCCTGTGTATATATGTTTTCTGCCTGCGGGTTCACAGAAGAATTACTTAATATGCAGGGGCCAAATCTTGTGGCAGTCCGGATTGAGGATTTATAGAAAGGGTAATTTATGTCAAAAAGTTTATATATAGCCGAAAAACCCAGCGTTGCCATGGAATTTATGAAAGCTCTGGGAAAAACAGCAGGGCGTAAGGATGGCTATGCGGAATCAGAGGATTCGGTTTTTACCTGGTGTGTGGGACATTTGGTAACCATGAGCTATCCGGAAAGCTATGACCCGGCATTAAAACGGTGGAGTATGGATACAATCCCATTTATTCCAAAGGATTGGAAATACGAGATAATTCCTGCCGTTGCAAAACAGTTTAAAATAGTGGAGGGACTTCTTCACAGAGATGACATTGACACAATATATGTATGCACTGACTCCGGAAGAGAAGGAGAATATATATATCGTCTTGTGGAACAGATGGCGGGAGTCAACGGTAAACAAAGAAAGAGAGTATGGATTGATTCCCAGACAGAAGAGGAAATCAAAAGAGGAGTGGCGGAGGCCAGGGATTTGTCAGAATATGACTGCCTTTCGGATGCTGCATATCTGAGGGCCAAAGAGGACTACCTTATGGGAATTAATTTTTCCAGAGTGCTGACCCTTAAATACGGCAATGCCATTTCTTCTTTTTTTAGGAAGGACAAAAGCTCCGTTATTGCAGTAGGAAGGGTTATGACCTGCGTACTGGGCATGATTGTGCGTCGGGAAAGAGAAATAAGGGATTTTGTTAAAATGCCTTTTTACAGGGTGGTTGCGGATATATCACTTAATCCTGATAATCCTTTAGAGGGAGGACATTTTGATGCCGAATGGAAGGCTGTTGAGGGTTCAAAATACTTCGAGTCCCCACTTTTGTATAAGGACAACGGCTTCAAAGAAGAGGCACAAGCCAGGGAGCTTATAGGGATGCTGGAGGAAAACCCTCCAATTTCCATGGTTGTTTCGGGAGTGGAAAATAAAAAAGAAAATAAAATTCCTCCTCTTTTGTACAATCTTGCAGAGCTTCAGAATGACTGTTCAAAATTCTTTAAATTAAGTCCTGATGAAACCCTTAAATATACCCAGGAACTATATGAAAAGAAGCTGGTTACATATCCCAGAACAGATGCCAGAGTCATGTCCACCGCTGTGGCTAAAATAATAGACAGAAATATTGCGGGACTTAAGAACCTGCCTGAATACAGGGAGTTTGCCCAGAATATTCTGGATAGCGGTTCATATAAAAATATTGCCAAAACAAGATATGTTAATGATAAACAGATTACTGACCATTATGCCATAATTCCCACTGGACAAGGTTTTGCCAATCTGAAATCTGTTTCAATGATGGGACAGAATGTATATTATGCCATTGTAAGAAGGTTTCTGTGTATTTTCTATCCTCCGGCAGTTTATCAAAAATCAAACGTAACCCTGAAGAGAGAGGGAGAAAGCTTTTTTGCAGGATTTAAAGTACTTAAGGATGAAGGATACCTTAAAATTCTGAACAGCTACAAGAAAAATGACAACAGCGAAGGCGATGCAGAGGATGGCAAATGTGATGAAGAAATGCTTGCGGCCTTGAAAAACCTCAAAAGAGGAATGCTGCTGCCGGTAAGAGGTTTTTCTGTTAAAGAAGGGGAAACTACACCACCCAAGAGATATAATTCCGGTTCCATAATTCTTGCCATGGAAAATGCGGGACAGCTTATAGAAGATGAAGAGCTTCGCGCCCAGATTAAAGGCAGTGGTATAGGAACCAGTGCCACAAGGGCAGAAATCCTTAAAAAGCTTGTGGATAAAGAATATATTGTTTTAAACAATAAAACCCAGATAATAACACCCTCACAGTTGGGAGAAATGGTATATGATGTAGTTGACGGCTCCATTAACAGGCTTCTGGACCCGAAGCTTACGGCAAGCTGGGAAAAGGGACTTACAGGAGTGGCAGCAGGGACTATATCCACTGATGAATATCTGACTAAGCTGGAGTCATTTATTGTAAATCTTACCAACGGGGTTAAAAACAAGGCTAACCGCTATAATCTCAGGCAGTGTTTTGAAAAAACAGCTGCTTACTACAAAAAATAATATTTGCGTTGTTTTATTTGAATATATGGAATATAATCCTTAAAGAGTGTTTTTTATCTTTAATAAAGGTTAGGAGGACTTATATGTGCGGAATTGTAGGATATATCGGAGAGCGTGACTGTACTGACGTGCTTATGGATGCGCTGTCCAAGCTGGAATACAGAGGATATGATTCGGCAGGAATTGCCGTATTTCAAAATAATAAAATAGATGTTGTGAAATGCCAGGGGGAACTTAAGAATCTTGCCCATAAAATGGAAGAAGAGGGAAGACCCAAAGGACATTGCGGAATAGGGCATACCAGGTGGGCCACCCACGGGGAACCCTCTGACATTAATTCCCATCCCCATGGCAATAAAAGAGTTTCCATTGTACATAACGGAATTATAGAGAATTATGATAAAATTAAAAATTTCCTTCTGGAACAGGGATACAGCTTTGTAAGCCAGACAGATACGGAAACGGTTGCCAAACTATTGGATTATTATTATGACGGAGATCCTGTGGGAACCATTATTAAGGTTCTGGCAGAAATTGAAGGTTCTTATGCAATAGGAATCGTGTTCAGGGATTTCCCGGAGAAGATTTTTGCGGTGCGCAAAGACAGCCCGCTTATTGTAGGCGTAGGTGAAGGGGAGAACTTTATCGCATCCGATGTGCCGGCTATTTTAAAGTATACCAGAAACTATTATCTTCTGGAGGAAAATGAAGTAGCAGTGCTGGAGGCCGGAAAGGTTACTTTCTGTGATATTCACAGAAATATTGTAAACAAAGAACTTCTGACAGCAGATTGGGACGAGGATTCGGCACAGAAGGGCGGATATGAGCATTTTATGCTTAAAGAGATACATGAACAGCCCACTGCAATTCATACAACTATTACTCCGAGAATTAAGGATTCCATGCCTGACTTTTCAGAGTGCGGCCTTACGGATGATATGCTTAGAAGTTACCGCCAGATACAGATAGTTGCCTGTGGAACGGCCATGTATGCCGGAATGCTTGGAAAATATATCATAGAGAAACTGGCAAGAGTCCCGGTTAACGTGGACATGGCATCAGAATTCAGATACAGGGACCCAATTATAGATGAAAATGATTTGGTTATTCTTATATCCCAGTCCGGCGAAACTGCCGATACCAAGGAGGCCCTTAAAATATCTGCCCGGAAAGGCGCCAAAACTCTTGCTTTTGTCAACGTCAAGGGTTCATCCATTGCCAGGGAAGCGGATATGGTTATGTATACCCATGCAGGTCCTGAAATATCAGTGGCTTCCACAAAAGCATATACGGTACAGATTTCCATGATGTACCTTTTTGCTTTCAGGATTGCCTATGCCAAAGGCTGTATTAACAGAGAAATGTGTATGGAATATGTAAAACAGCTTCAGAATATTCCGCCGGTTATAGAGGAAGCACTGAAAAATAAAGATGAAGCCCAGTATGCTGCATCTAAAATCATGAATGCGGATCATCTCCTGTATATCGGAAGAGGTGTTGATTATGCTCTCAGTATGGAAGGTTCCCTTAAACTTAAGGAAGTATCCTATATACATTCTGAGGCCTACGCGGCGGGAGAGTTAAAGCATGGTCCCATTGCATTGATTACGGGGCAGATGCCGGTAATTGCCATTGCTACCCAGTCGGATTTATACGAGAAGACCATAAGCAATATTAAGGAGGTTAAATCCAGAGGTGCAAAGGTTATATTAATATGCAGAGAGGGCATGAATGTGGCTGAGGATGTGGCTGATATCATTATCAGAATTCCGGAGGCAGATGAGTTATTACTGCCCATTGTTACGGCTGTGCCATTGCAGCTCATAGCATATTATACGGCTATTTTAAGGGGCAATGATGTGGATAAACCACGTAATCTTGCAAAATCAGTAACGGTGGAATAAGGAGATTATATGGACGGAGTCAGAATAACGGAATTATTTAATTTAGATGAAACGATTGCGAAGAATTTGTTAAAAGAGTATACTTATCCATGGGAAGTACTCCCCCACATTAAAGATTATATAATTCAGATAGGAAATACACTTTCCGAAGAGGAATATGACAGGCAAGGAGAAAATATCTGGATTGCAAAAAATGCCGTGGTGGCACCCACTGCATCTGTTACAGGGCCGTGTATTATCGGTATGAATGCAGAGATTAGGCACTGCGCATTTATCAGAGGGAACGCAATAGTCGGAGATAATGCGGTTGTGGGTAACTCCACGGAATTGAAGAATGTAATTTTATTTAACGGCGTGCAGGTTCCTCATTATAACTATGTGGGAGATTCCATTCTCGGATACAAATCACATATGGGCGCCGGCTCCATTACGTCCAATGTAAAATCCGACAAGACACTTGTTGATGTTAAAAATGGTAATGAGGTTATTCATACCGGGTTGAAGAAAATGGGTGCAATTTTGGGTGACTGTGTAGAAGTGGGATGTGGCTCCATACTTAATCCCGGTTCGGTCATTGGCCCTAATACCAATATTTATCCCCTTTCCAGCGTAAGAGGATATGTTCCGGGAGGAAGCATATATAAGAACAGGGGAGAAATTGCATCAAAGGAGGAGATATAGTATGAGCAGAGTTGCAGTTGTTACCGATAGTAACAGTGGAATTACAATCAAAGAGGGAGAAGAAAGGGGAATATATGTACTGCCCATGCCCTTTTATATTAATGAAGAACTGTTTTTTGAGGGAATTGACCTTACACAGGAACAGTTTTATGAAAAATTAAAAGATGATTCCATTGATATTAAGACCTCCATGCCCACAATGGGAGATGTGGTAGACCTCTGGGACAAGGTTTTGAAAGAGTATGATGAACTGGTGTATATTCCCATGTCAAGCGGTCTTAGCAGTTCATGTGAAACTGCCATTATGTTGTCACAGGATTACGACGGAAAAGTTCAGGTGGTTAATAATCAGAGAATTTCAGTTACCCAGAAATTATCTGTATTTGATGCCAGGCAGTTGGCGGACGAAGGTAAATCTGCTGCCGAGATAAAAGAATATCTTGAGGATACCAAATTTGATTCTACCATATATATTGCCATGGGAACCCTTAAATATCTTAAAAAAGGCGGTAGAATCACTCCCGCGGCGGCAGCCCTTGGTACACTTCTTAAGATAAAGCCTGTATTGCAGATACTGGGAGAAAAACTTGATGCTTTTGCTAAGGCAAGAACCACAAAGCAGGCAAAACAGATTATGATTGATTCAATTCAAAAGGACATTGAGAATAAGCTGCATTGTACACCGGAGGAATGCCATATTTCCATGGCATATACGGATTGCATTGAGGATGGCCTGGAATTCAAAAAAGAGGTTCAGGAGATATTTCCTGACCATGATATAATCATGGATCCGCTTCCTTTAAGTGTAGCCTGTCATATCGGACCGGGGGCTATAGCGGTAACCGTTACCAAGAAAATGAAATAATTATTCTTACCGGGGGATATCAGTATCCCCCAGGTTCATAAAAGTGGGTATAGGACAGTCTTCCTATAATTTCATATATTTCAATCCATTCAGATATTTTGAAAAGCATACCATATAAATATTTTTTTATAAAAATAATATTGACTGCATAGTAATACAGTTGTAAAATAACTGTATCAGTTGATGTGATACAGTTAATACAGATAGAGGACGATATATGATGATAAAAATAGATGTCGGAAGCAGTAAGCCATTATATGAACAAATAGTAGACAGCATAAAGAACAATTATGTAAGGGGATATTTAAAACCCGGTGATGAAATTCCATCAGTCAGAAAACTGGCAATGCAGTTATCCGTCACCCCCAACACTGTTGCCAAGGCGTATCAGGAATTGGAACGGTGCAAAGTAATCGTAACCATCCGCGGAAAAGGAACATATATATCTGATTCAACCAATATAAAGATTGATTCGGAACGAATGGAACATGTAGAAAAGGAACTTACCACCCAGATAGTTGAACTGACATATATGGGAATGGACAGGCAGGAGATACTGGATTTGGTGGATAAAATTTACAGAGAAATCAAGGAGGAAAAATAATGTCAATCAGTGTTGATAATGTGGTTATGAATTACGATAAATTTGAGGCGGTGAAAAATGTCAGTATAAATGTTCCCACAGGGACAATACACGGCCTTATAGGAGAAAACGGCTCCGGTAAAACTACATTGATTAAATGCATTGTGGGTATATATAAGCCTGTTTTGGGCGGGGTGTTTTTAGATGGAGAAAATGTCTATGAAAATCCCGGTGTTAAAGAGAAAATAGGCTATGTGGCGGACAGCAATAAATATTTTCCATCCTACCGTCTGGGAAGAATGGCAGAGTTTTTCAGGGATGTGTATACGAAATTTGATATGGACAAATTCAAAGAACTTAACGGAATTTTTAAACTGGATATGAATAAAAGAGTCAGTGAACTTTCCAAGGGCCAGCAGATGAGATTTGCATTTATGTTAAATATTGCAGCCAATACAGATGTCCTGATAATGGATGAACCCACATCAGGAATTGATGCAGTGGCCAAAAAAGAACTTTTCACTGCATTAATAAGAGAAGTTGAAGAAAGACAGCTTACCGTTATTATTTCCTCACATAATATTACGGAATTGGAGAAACTTTGCGATTCTGTTACCATCATGAAAAAAGGTAAGGTTATTAGTCATAACGGCCTGGATGACGTAATGGGTAACGTGCGAAAATTTAACTTTGTATTTAATGACGGAGCACCGGAGGAGTTTCTGGGAAATCCCAAAATACGCACATATTCCAATGTGGGCAATATATATACAGTGGTTTTTGAAGGAATTACTGATGAGGAACTGGAAGAAATCACAAAATATAATCCGGTATTCAGAGAAGAATTAAGAGTAAGTCTGGAGGATGTATTTATATATTCAAACGGGGGTGAAACCGGTGAAAAATAGCATTTTGTACAGAATATATATGAAAAGGCTTATTCCGGTAATTGTTCTTATAGGCGCCCTGCTTTTCATATTTATGACAGATGAAATAATATTTTACAGGAACGGTGAAACTGCTTTAATGATTGCTATGGTGGCAATGACCGGAGGAATAATGCTTTATCTTATGCGAAGACCCACGGAGCATAATTTTGTAAACAGTCTGCCCGTAACCAAAGAACAACAGTGGCAGAGTATGTATTATGCTCTTCTTACAACGGCAGCTTCAGTGTATGTGGCATACATAATAATTACATATATCCAGTGTCATAATGATGTAATTACTTTTAAAGAAGTTCTGGTATCCGGAGTTGTTAAATGTGCCACAGCAGTATTTGCCATGACATTAGTGCTGTGGATATTAGGACATACGGATTTTTCCGTGTCAGGTAAATTCATTATTACCCTGATAATGTTTTTCGGTGGAATAGGAGCAGTAGGTACCGCCGTACAAAAGGCATTTAATACGGGAACCAACAACTTTATATATGAGCTGAAAAAATACTGGTGTCTGATGACCGTACCTGTCCAACATTTTGAAAACACCAGATTGGAGTTTGGCATGGGTGGGTTCCCACAAGTAACTGCAGATGAAAAAATAATTGTAACCGCAATTTATCTGGCAGTTATTACGGCATTGACAGTTGTTCTGGCAGGATGCTCCAAAATCTGTTATGCCCGCATCCCTTTTTCAAAAAACATGAATAAGGGTTTTGCAGCAAGATTTCCCAAAATTCTCACGGCAGTATATTTATCCGTGTGTTTTATGGGAATGCTGTGCCGGGTGGTGGAATTAAAGGATTATGTCACCACTGAAACGTCAAATGATCCCGGTATATCCTATATACAGTACGACCCGGAGGATACTATACGAAATGCAGGGGGAGAGGAAATTATCGTATATAAAAACGGTGAGGTATATTACAAAGGAATTGTATACCAAAACTATGAACAGAATTATCTGTATAAATATGAAATATATAAAATAGATTTCCCTAAGGACTATTTATACATGTTTATAGCCAATGCTGCAATTTCAGTGACAGCCGGAACGGTAACATCTGTAATTGCAGATAAAACCCTGAGAAAAAGAGGTGTGATTTAATGAAAGCATTATTAAAATATAAAATCAGATCTGTAACGGCTGTATTGATTTTCGGAGGACTGGTTACATTGGCTGCTGTTGTGCTGCTATTCTTTGGAAACGGCAAAATAAATCCCTATGAAATTCAGTTCGGAACCTTCTTTATGGAAAGATTGTCCGTCAATCTCAGGGTAATACCTATACTTCTTATTCCCGTGGCAGTTAGTCTGGGCATTATTCTGACAAAGGAATACGGAGACCGGGAAAAAGAAGATTTTCTATCCGGACTTCCCATTAAAAGCAGTCACAGATTTATGGCGTGTATCCTGCCCGGTGTTGTTTTCTTTGTTGCTTTTGGAATTATTTTGTGTACAGCTGTAATTATTAACTATGAAATGACTTATAATTATTACAACGAAATCAACATGATGTCAGCAAATTACGAAATCATAACTAAAATGGACGGTGTGGGAAACGGAATTCTTCATGTGGTGCAGATTACATTGACAATGATGATGTTATATTTTATTGCCGTATTCGCCGGAACCATAGCCCGGAATAAGCTGGTTACGGTACTTGTTCTGGCAGAAATCTGTGTTTTTCCCATGTATATCCCGGAAGCCATTAATAAAATAATGACTGAGTATTTTCATATCGAAATGCCTTTATACAATGAAATAATCAATTACACAAGCCTGGGCACAATGGTGGAAGAAGGTACTTTCTTACGAATCGGTAATACAGATTATACATATTTTGAGTATATTGTGGAAAAAACGGTGGCGGCGGGATGTCTGACCCTGGTATTTGCCGTCTTGAGCTATTGGATTGCTGTAAAATCCCACAGGCTGCATGGAAAAATTATGGTTAATAAAGCTGCAGATACTGTATTTATTGTATTTTCAGGCATATATGGAGCCTGCATGATTCCTTTGTTCCGTGATGCGGATAACATGAAATTCGGAATTATGGCGGTTCTGATGGCGGTGGTTTTTGTCATAATAGAATTTGTATTGTACAAATTTATTACCGGAAAGGGAAGATACAGTTATCTTAACGCGGGAGGTAAGAGATTATGAAAAAATCAATGGCGGCGATGGCAGTTTTAACGGTTATTTTCTTAACCGGCTGCGGGAAAAACCCGGATTTTA